>JAZRNI010000063.1:0-5360 GCA_045648105.1 Eubacteriales bacterium
CGAAGTGGTTGAGGGTATGCAGTTTGACCGCGGATATCTCTCTCCCTATTTTGCAACCGATACAGATAAGATGGAGGCAGTTCTTGACGACTGTCTTATCCTTGTAACAGACAAGAAGATTTCTAACATTCAGGATCTTCTTCCTATCCTTGAGCAGATCGTTCAGTCCGGCAAGAGACTTCTCATCGTTGCCGAGGACGTTGAGGGCGAGGCTCTTACTACTCTCGTGCTTAACAAGCTGCGCGGCACCTTTACCGTAGTTGCTGTAAAGGCTCCCGGCTTTGGCGACAGAAGAAAGGAAATGCTCCGCGATATCGCGATTCTTACGGGCGGCGAGGTCGTTACGAGCGAGCTTGGACTCGAGCTTAAGGATGCAGGTATTGCAAATCTCGGCAGAGCAAGACAGGTTAAGGTTACCAAGGAAAATACTATCATCGTTGACGGTGCCGGTGACAAGGCTCAGATTGCAGAGCGCGTATCTCAGATACGTCAGGCTATTGAGGTAACGACAAGTGAGTTTGATAAGGAAAAGCTCCTTGAAAGACTTGCTAAGCTTGCAGGCGGTGTAGCCGTAATTAAGGTAGGCGCTGCTACTGAGGTTGAAATGAAGGAAAAGAAGCTCCGCATCGAGGATGCTCTCAACGCGACTAAGGCCGCTGTTGAGGAGGGTATCGTTGCAGGCGGCGGCGTCGCTCTTATTAACGTAATGGATGCCGTTTATAAAACTGTTGAAACTCTTTCCGGCGACGAGAAAACCGGCGCTCTGATGGTTGCTAAGGCGCTTGACGCTCCTATGCGCCAAATTGCTTACAACGCAGGCCTTGACGGCTCTGTAATCATATCCAAAATTCGCGAAAGCGGCAAGAACGGCTACGGCTTTGACGCATATAGCGAGACTTACTGCGATATGTACGAGCAGGGCATCGTAGACCCCGCTAAGGTTACGAGAAGCGCGCTTGAAAACGCAGCTTCCATCGCTGCCACCGTTCTTACAACGGAGTCCGTGGTGTTTGATAAGAAGGAAGATAAGCCTCTCCCTCCTGCAAATCCCGCAATGGACGGAATGTACTAATTAAAAATAAAGCTTAAAACAAAGATACCGCTTGGCGTACCTGTCATAAAGCAGGTACGCCAACTCTATTCGCCTGCGGCGAGTGATATGCACTTTGTGCGATTGAAGAATGCAGGCAAGGAGTGTGAAAAGGAGTACGAGCAAATTTGCCCATACTCCTTTTTATTATATTTGCGCTTGGTAAAACCTGCTTTGCGGTAGGTCGCCCAACTAAGTTTGCCCATTCCGGCAAGTGAAGTTTACTATGTAAGTGAAGTTATCCTGCGGATAGTGAAGTTTTGCCTTCGGCAAAGCAACTTCACCTTCGCGATAGCGAAAACTTCACCTCTCATACTGTTCCTTATGTGATTTTTACCGACAAAAAAAGCTCTGTTTTTAGTTATTTTGCACATTACATTTTAAAGGAAATATATGGTATAATAAATATAGTAAAGATTTTACGGAAAGGGAAACGCAATGAGACACAAGGTAGGCGAAAAAATTCTTTACGGCGCGGTAGGAATTATGGAAATCGTTGACGTAAGAGAAGAAAATATCGGTGATACTAAAAGATCGTATTACGTTTTGAAAGAGGTTAATTCCGGCTCCGATTCTCAGACCTATGTTCCGGTAGATAACGAGCGCCTCACCTCGCAAATGCATGCCCTTTTGACAAAAAACCAAATTTTAGATAATTTGGAAAAGAGTAAGAGCTTGCCCCAAATGGAGTGGGAAAGCAATAATCGCATAAGAAGTGAGCAATACCGCGCGCTTATGGAATCGGGCGACAGACTCAGTATTATAGCAATGATAAAATCCATTGAGAAAATGGGCGCTGTCCGCGCATCGCAGGGCAAGAAAAATTATATTGCGGACGATACCGCTATGCGCCGCGCCTTAAAGCTTTTGAGTCTTGAAATATCAATAGTAATGAATATGCCGGTTGACGAGGCGCACAGCTTCGTTTGTGAAAAAATAGGCTAAAATAAATGCTTTTTGGCCAAGAAGAGAGCTTAGTATGTTCTCCGTTAAGGATAACACGCTAAGCTCTTTTTTATTTTTTTCTCTTGTGATTGTGCTTGTCAATTCCATCGGCAATGGAATAATAGATGGGAATTGTTATAAATATTACCCAGCCGGGGTGCCAAAAAATCCACTCAATACCTATAAACATATATATAGCTGTGACTAATACGGGGTAGGCAAAAGAAGAAAAGCGGCGTTTTGATATGGCGTCTATTAACGAGTAATAAACCGGCACTGTTAGAAATATTATCCAAGAAATGTTGTATGCATTAAGGAGCGAGCCCCAAAGAAAGAATATGATAACGCATAGTATAGGATAAGGAAGATTTTGCGCTATAACGTAAAGTAAGCTGCTCTTTTTCGCGCCCGCATGCTCATCGATGTATTCGTAAGCCTTATCCGTATCATTTTTTTGCTCATTTTCTTGCCTCTCAACTCCAACAAGAGTATCGAGTGAAATTTCATAGAAATTCGCAAGCAAAATAAGATTTTCAATGTCGGGCAAGGCTTCCCCGCACTCCCACTTGGATATTGCCTGCCGTGTCACCGATAGCTTTTCGGCAAGCTCCTCTTGCGACAATCCCTTCTCGTGCCTTAGCGCTGTGAGCTTATTGGAAATATCTCGCATAAAACGTCTCCTTGTCTCATTTTCGTTGTTATAAGTATATCAAATTTGTATTTTAAAAACAATAGTATATATGTTTACACCCCCGCAACCGTCAGTTGCAGGGGTGTTTTGCTTATCACGGGGCGGTATATGTCCCTTAAACTCCAAAGGTAATATCTCCGTACGTGGGCATCGGCCAGTAATCACGCGCGCAAAGCTCTTCCATATCGTCAACAGCGCATCTGAGAGCGTTCATCTTTGCCTCAACCGTATTTTGATAATAGAACGCGGCATCCTCGACGTTGCTCTTGGATAAGGCAGTCTTTTCCGCTCTTTCAAGATTGTTGTATGCCTCGTAGGTCTTATCAAGCAAGGCTGACAGCTTATCTATAATAGCAGACTCGCATCTTGCATTGATATTCGGATTTGCCGCTTTCTTTGCGTTCAGCGTGCTTGAAAGGTCACCGATGTATCTTGATACTGCGGGAATAATGTCACGCATAGTCATCTCAAGCATCGTTCTTGCCTCGATGTTCTTGATTTTCCTGTAATTTTCAAAGAAAATTTCGCGGCGTGAGAACATCTCGCTCTTGCTCATTACCGAGAATGAAGAGAACAGCTCTATGTTATGCTCGTCCGTAAAATGGGCGTAAGCCTCAGGAGACGTCCTTAAATTAGAAAGCCCGCGCTCCTTAGCTTCCTTTTTCCACTCCTCAGAGTAGGAGTTGCCGGAAAACAGAATCCTCTTGTGTTTTTTAAAGGTCTCGCAAATCAGCTTGTTGAGCGCCAGCTCGAAGTCCTCGCTCTTTTCAAGAACGTCTGCAAAATCAGAAAACGATTTAGCGACCGCCGTGTTCAGCACGATGTTGGCAAGGGCAATGTTCTGTGATGAGCCAACCATACGGAACTCGAATTTGTTGCCGGTAAACGCAAAGGGCGACGTCCTGTTCCTGTCGGTGTTGTCCTGTCTTACTCTCGGCATTGAAGAAACGCCAAGCGACATATATTTGGTATCCTTTTTGGAATACTTTGAACCGTTTACTATTGAGTCAACTATTGCTTCAATATCGTCACCGAGGAATACCGAAACTACGGCAGGGGGCGCCTCTCCCGCACCGAGACGGTAGTCGTTGCCCGCAGTAGCGGTCGATATGCGTAATAGGTCCTGATAATCATCAACTGCTTTGATTACGGCTGCAAGCACCAGCAGAAACTGCTTGTTTTCCGCAGGAGTTTTTCCGGGCTTCAGAAGATTGGTGCCCGTGTCGGTCGAAAGCGACCAGTTGTTATGCTTTCCCGAGCCGTTTATTCCCGCAAACGGCTTTTCCGCAAGCAGGCACGCCATACCGTGCTTTGCGGCAATCTTTTTCATATATTCCATAGTCAAAAGATTCTGGTCTACCGCTATATTTGTCGTGCAGTAAATCGGAGCAAGCTCGTGCTGTGCGGGTGCCGCCTCGTTGTGCTTCGTTTTAGCGCAAATTCCAAGCTTCCAAAGCTCCGCGTCAAGCTCGCGCATAAACTCGCTTACTCTCGGACGCAGATTTCCGAAATAGTGGTCATCAAGCTCCTGTCCCTTGACTGCCGCGCGCCCAAAGAGCGTTCTTCCGCAGAAGAAAAGGTCGCGTCTTGCCTTGAAGTCCTTTTCGTCAATCAGGAAGTATTCCTGCTCCGCGCCAACGGTGGTAGTAACGCGCTTCGTTGCCGTATCACCGAACAGGCGAACTATACGCAATCCCTCGGTGCTTATAGCATCCATTGAGCGCAAAAGGGGAGTTTTCGTATCAAGCGCCTCTCCTGTATACGAGCAGAACGCTGTAGGTATGTAAAGTGAACCGTCCTTGACAAAGGCATATGAGGCAGGATCCCACGCCGTGTATCCTCTGGCTTCAAAGGTTGCTCTGAGACCGCCGGAGGGAAATGAAGATGCGTCGGACTCACCCTTGATGAGCTCCTTGCCCGAAAATTCCATAATGGCCTTGCCGCCGCCAACGGGAGTGAGAAACGCATCGTGCTTTTCGGCAGTTACTCCTGTAAGGGGCTGAAACCAATGCGTAAAGTGTGTCGCTCCAAGCTCTATTGCCCAATCGCGCATTGCTCCCGCAACGACGTCAGCAATACTTGAGTCAATTTCCTTGCCGTTTGCCATAGTGCTTATAAGCGACTTATAAACGTCCTTCGGCAATCTCTCACGCATTACGTCCTCGCTGAAAATTTGAGATGCAAACAGTCCCGGAAATCTTTCGTTTTTGTTGAGCATATGCATCAGTCTCCCTTCTTTTAAGGTATATAATAAAAACATTATAACTCATCGAAAGGTAAATGTCAAGAATTTTCTATTGACTTTTATATGCGGAAGTGTTATACTTTTATAGAATAAAAACAAAAAGGAAAATGCATGTATTACATAACACTTGACCTAGAGTGGAATCAGGCGTACGCCCAAAAGGCTCTTGCCACGCAGAAAAGGCTCGCAAGGCGTCTGCGCGGAGAGGTTATCCAGATAGGTGCCGTAAAGCTTGACAAGAATATGGAAATCTGCGGCTCGTATCAGATAATCGTTAAGCCTAAATATTTTAAAAAACTTCATAAGCACGTTTCTACTCTTACGGGAATTACTCAGGAGCAAATCGACGTCGGTAAGGAGCTTCCCTTGGCAGAGGAGGGCTTTCGCAA
>JAZRNI010000064.1:0-2130 GCA_045648105.1 Eubacteriales bacterium
GGTACGCATCGGGTGAGCTGTTTGACGAGAATGAAGCGCGAGAGATGGTTTTAAGAGCTATAGAGAACGCAAAAAATACCGAAAAAGCTGATACGGTTGGCATTTTTCACGGCTCCGCTAAATACAATGAAACAAAAAACGGCAATGATTTTACATCGCTGGAAACCGAAAAAATCAAGGAAATTGCCGCCAAAATGCAAGCCGAGCTTTACGCATCAAGTGACAAAATTATCGACGGCACGCAAAGCGGAGTATACTGCGGTACTCGTGAAATAAGACTTGTAAATTCACACGGGGTGGACCTTTACCGCCGTGTAGGCTCAAATATACTTGTAGCGCAGGCTGTTGTCAGTGATAAGGGAGAGAATGAGTCCGATTATTGCGCTAAAAACTATGACGGCACTGTTTCTTTGGAGAGTGTCGCGCGTGAAGTATCGGAGGACGCTCTTTCCAAAATCGGCGCTCAGACTATTCCCAGCGGCAAGTACCCCACCGTTATAAGCGCAAAGCAAATGCGCTCGCTTCTTGCGGTTTATTCATCGGCATTCAGCGCCCGCAACGTTCAAATGGGAATGTCGCTGCTTAAGGGTAAAATCGGTCAGAGAATTGCATCTGACGTTATCACGATAACGGACGACCCGGACAGAACGGAGTCAAGCGTTCAATTTGACGCTGAGGGTGTTGCCACCTATAGAAAAAGCGTGGTTGAAAACGGCGTGCTCAAAACCTTCCTTCACAATAGGGAGAGCGCGAAGCGCGACGGAGTCGAAAGCACCGCCAATGCAAGCAAGTCGGCATATTCCTCTCCCCTCGGCATAAGCCCCTACGTTTTTTGTATAGAAGCAGGAGCGCTTACACTTGAGGAGCTCTTTAAGAAAGCCGATAACGGTGTATATATCACGGAGCTCAAGGGCATGCATGCGGGCGCAGACCCTGTAACGGGTGATTTCTCGCTTGAATGTGCGGGCTACCGTATCGAAAACGGCAAAAGGGCAGGCGCTATCAAGTCCTTTACCGTAGCAGGTAATTTCTTTGAGCTTATAAAAGACGTAGACAGTCTTTCAAACGACCTGCAAATAGGAGTAAGCAGCGGAGGCTTTACTACCTTCGGCGCACCCGATGCTTATATACCTGAGATTAGCATAGCAGGCATATAGATTTGATAATTAAAATTTTAACAAACCCTTGACTAAAACAAAACTTTGTGATACTATATATGAGGTTGATAAAAAATATTTTTTAAGGAGAAGATTTAAAAATGGCAGCTTACAACAAAAAGACTATTGAAGACGTTGAGGTTGCGGGCAAAACAGTCCTTGTCCGTTGCGACTTTAACGTGCCTATGAAGGATGGCGTTATTACGTCTGATAAGAGAATTGTGGGCGCACTTCCCACAATAAAGTACCTGCTTGATAAGGGCGCTAAGCTTATACTTTGCTCTCATATGGGCAAGCCCCACGCGATATTAACAGAGGGCTTCGGTCTTGACAAGAAGGAAAAGAAGGCAGTAGAGGCTCTCCCTGAAAATGAGAGAGAGGCAGCAACTGCAGAGTATCTTGCAAAGGCTCTTAAGAACGATAAGAAGAAATTTACCTTAAAGCCCGTAGCGCTTCGTCTTAACGAGCTTCTCGGTGCAGAGAAGGTTGTATTCGCAGAGGATCTTGTAGGTCCTGATGCTAAGGCTAAAATTGCTGCTCTCAAGGCGGGCGAGGCAGTTCTTATTGAGAACACCAGATTTGACGCAAGAGAGACTAAGAACAACCCCGATCTTGCGCGCGAGCTTACCGAGGGTGTTGACCTCTTCGTAAACGACGCTTTCGGCAGCGCACACAGAGCGCACGCATCCACCGCGGGTGTTGCGGACTACGTTCCCGCAGTATGCGGCTACCTCATCAAAAAAGAGCTTGAGGTTATGGGTAAGGCTCTCTCTAACCCGGCGCGTCCCTTCGTTGCAATCCTTGGCGGCGCTAAGGTTGCGGATAAGCTCAACGTTATTGACAATCTTCTCACTAAGGTTGATACACTCATCATCGGCGGCGGTATGGCTTATACGTTCAGAGCAGCTATGGGTGACTGCGTTGGTACCTCTCTTCTTGATGAGACCAAGCTTGATTACTGCCGTGAAATGAT
>JAZRNI010000065.1:0-12354 GCA_045648105.1 Eubacteriales bacterium
AGACTTCGCAGGCTTTCGACCTTAATACGATAATTAGATAGCAAAGATGTAATGAGGAACGTTGTAAAAACAATTCCTCACCCGTTTTGTTTTCGATTACGCCTAAATACGGAAGCCTCAATCTATTACCTCATAAAATCCGCCAGGATAAACGAGAACCGCACTCGTATTTTCAAGCGAGGAAAGAGTCCTTTCGATTTCCTCTTTTTCCATATTAAAAAACGCGGTTGTCAGCGCGTCAGCCAAGGCGCTTGACTCGGTTATTACGGTAACGCTCGTATAGGTATTTTTAGGCATAAGGGTATCCTTATCAATGATGTGATGGTAGCTTTGCCCCCCTACCGTGTAAAATCTTTCGTAGCTTCCGCTTGTTACGGCAGATGCGTTGGAAATTTCAAAGGTATATACGTAGGGCTCTTGAGAGTAGGGGTTTGGATTTCTCACGCCGCTGCTCCAGCCGTCGCCGCTTGGCTTTGAGCCGACCGCCTTTAAATTGCCTCCGAAATCCAAGACGAAGCCTTCTCCGTACCTTTCCCTGACATATTCGCCTATCATTTGGCAGGCATAACCCTTACCGATAGCGCCTGCGTCAAGCATCATTTTCTCGTCAAGTCGCTCGACCGCAAGCTCGTCATCATAAAGAGCGAGATTTTCTATATCGGTATGGAGATTGGCATCCTCTAAAATCGAAATGTCGGGAACAGCCACACCCTCCTTGCGATAGTCGTGCCATATTGACAAAACCGAGCCGAACGCGATATTTACTTCTCCGTTTGTGAGAGTGTGCATTTCCTTTGAAAATTTCAAAAAGTCAAAAAGCTCTTCGTCTACCTTTATTTTTCCGCTCGTATCGTTGATGCTTTTAAGGTTTACAACGCCGTTATAATCGTTGTAAATATCGAGGTACTGATGAAATTTCTTCATTTTTGCTTCAACGTCCTCACAGAGCGCGTCAAAATCAGCCGTACTGAGACCCGTATAATCGTAAACGGTGCACACCGTGTCAAAATATTGATAGAAAACGCGGTTCTTTGGGGTGATTTGCCTTTCACACGAGCAAAGGGAAAAAGAGAGAAGGAAAAACAGAAAAATTGAAATTATTTTTTTCATATTTAACTCTTTTCACGATTGATGGCTTTATTTTACTATATTTTTGCATACCAGTCAAGGGATATTTCGTGAATTTTGCTTGACTTTGCCGACTCGTTATGATAAAATATGTTATTACTATAAATATTTTGGAGGGTTCGCGAATATGAAGTGGACGTCGCTAAACGAATTAAGAGAGAGATTTCTTGCGTTTTTTGAAAGCAAGGGACATTTGAGACTTCAAAGCTTTTCTCTCATACCTAACAATGATAAATCTCTGTTGCTTATAAACTCCGGCATGGCGCCTATGAAAAAATACTTTACAGGTGAAGAAACTCCGCCGAGAAACAGAGTTTGCACCTGTCAGAAATGTATCCGCACGCCCGACCTTGAAAGAGTGGGACACACCGCTCGCCACGGCACTTATTTTGAGATGCTCGGCAACTTTTCCTTTGGTGACTACTTTAAGGACGAGGCTATCGAGTGGGCGTGGGAATTTCTCACACGCGACCTTGAGATTCCAAAGGAGCTGCTTTGGCCTTCGGTATACGAGCAGGACGACGAGGCTTACGCCATCTGGAGAGATAAGATAGGCGTCAGCGAAAGCCATATCGTAAGACTCGGCAAGGCGGATAACTTCTGGGAGCACGGCACCGGTCCTTGCGGCCCCTGCTCTGAAATTTATTTTGACAGAGGATTAAAATACGGCTGCGGCAGTCCTGACTGTAAGCCGGGATGCGACTGCGACAGATTTATGGAAATCTGGAACAACGTATTTTCTCAGTTTAATAATGACGGTAACGGCAATTATACTGAGCTTGCGAAGAAAAATATCGATACGGGTATGGGTCTTGAAAGACTTGCGTGTGTTTTGCAGGGCGTAGACAACCTTTTTGAGGTTGATACCGTAAGAAAAATTCTTGACACGGTTTGCGAGATTGCCGGCAAAAAATACGGAGACGACAAGGATGACGACGTATCAATCCGTGTAATCACCGACCATATCAGAAGCTCAACCTTTATGATTTGCGACGGCGTTATTCCCTCAAACGAGGGCAGAGGATACGTTCTGCGAAGAATTCTCCGCCGCGCTTGCCGCCACGGAAAGCTGCTCGGCATAGACAGAAAATTCTTGAGCGAGCTTTGCCGTGTTGTAATTGAGCTTAACGAAAACGCATATCCTGAGCTTTCATCAAAAGGCGACTACGTGCTTAAGGTTATCGCACTTGAGGAGGACAGATTCCACGCGACGATTGACGCGGGACTTTCAATTCTTTCAGGTCTTATTGAGCGCGCAAAGCAGGATAACAAGGCATTTATTTCGGGCGCTGACGCATTCAAGCTCTACGATACCTTTGGTTTCCCCATAGACCTTACAAGAGAAATAGCGCAGGAGGCTTCTCTCTCGATAGACGAGGACGAGTTTTCCGCTCTTATGCAGGAGCAAAAGAACAGAGCCAGAGCGGCAAGAGGTAATATTTCCGGCTGGTCAGACGACTCGAAGAGCTTGCTTTCAAAGCTTACGGAGACTGAATTTTTAGGATATGAAAGCAACGAATGTACGGCAAAGGTGCTCTCCATTATTGCCGACGGCGAGAGCGTTGAGGAATTTTCCGAGGGCGAATGCTCGCTCGTATTTGACAAAACCGTATTTTACGGCGAGGGCGGCGGTCAGGTCGGCGACAGCGGTGTGATTGAGGGAGAGAATGCCAGCATTACGGTACTTGATACAAAGAAAACCAACGGCATTTATCTTCACGAAATAAAACTCGACTCGGGAAAAATCAAGCTCGGCGACGTTTTGACTCTTAAAATTGACGTAGAGCGCAGAGATGCTATTCGCAGAAATCACTCCGCGGCTCACCTTTTGCAAAGCGCGCTGCGCGAGGTGCTTGGCACTCACGTAGAGCAGGCAGGCTCTTACGTTGACGAAAGGCGCGTAAGATTTGACTTTACTCACCTTGCTCCCTTGACTAAGGACGAGCTTTCCAAGGTAGAGTCTCTCGTTAACGGCTCTATTCTCCTTGCGGAGGAATGTGAGACTGTAACGGCAGGTATAGACGAGGCTCGCAGGATGGGAGCTATGGCGTTGTTCGGTGAAAAATACGGCGACGTTGTCAGAGTTGTAAAAATTGGTAAAAAATCCATTGAGCTTTGCGGCGGTACACACGTCAGCTCCACCGGAAATATCGGTCTCTTTAAGATAATATCCGAAAGCTCCGTTGCCGCAGGTATCAGAAGAATTGAGGGCACGACGGGTCTTGGCGTATTATCGCTCTTGGCTGAAAAGGATGCGCTCATTAGTGACGTTGCGCGCGAGCTCAAGGTGCAGGATTCTCATTCGCTTGCTAAAAAGGCGGTATCCGTACAGGCGGAAATGAAGGAGCTTAAGCGAGAGCTCGAGAGCCTTAACTCACGTCTTTCCGAGCTTAAGAGCTCTGCTCTTCTCGAGAACGTAAAGAGCGTTAAGGGCTACAAGCTTCTTACCGCGAAGCTCGACTCTAAGCCTGACGAGGCAAGAGCTGTTTGTGACAGCTTTAAATCGAAATATCCCGACGGCGTTATAGTACTTGCGGCTGTATTTGGCGGCAAGCTCAATTTCGTTGCAGCGGCAGGAGGGGAGGCTGTTAAGGCAGGCGCTCACGCAGGAAATATTCTAAAGGAAATTTCCGTCATTTGCGACGGCAAGGGCGGCGGACGCCCCGACAGCGCTATGAGCGGCGGTAAGGATATTTCAAAGATTGATCTTGCGCTTTCAAGGGTTGAAGAGCTTTTGTAGTGCAATATGAACAACGAAAAAGGGCAAGAATATAAGGATTTGATTGATCCTTTTACTCTTGCTCTCTTTTTTATAAGGATTTGGGCTTAGCCCATATTTGCGTTTGAAGAGTCAAATGCGATAATTTCACTTCCTTACAAATCGGGCCCCAGTCCGCCGTTTTCAAACTGCTTGTAATATTCTTCAAAGTATGCATCGAAATACTCGTTGAAAACGTCCTCGGGAACGAGGTAAAGCGAGATTACCGTTATCAGAGAAATTGCCGCGCCGAATATGCCGAGCACAAGACCCGTTACCGCCATCGGCTCGTATCTTCCCACTTCTTTTTTTGATAATACCGCCAAAATTACCGCTATTATGCCAAGCACCGCCCCAATATACCCAAAGCAACAGCAAACAGTGGAGAAAATGCCGCACAGCATTGAACCAATCGCAAGGGCGTTTGAGCGGGGTCTCATGTAAGGACTGTTGAAATTGTTATATTGATAGGAATTGTTGCGGTTTTGGTTGTTGTCCTGATTGTAGTCCATATTTATACCCCCTCTTTATGATAATTGTAGCACATAATCGGCTTAATTTCAACACCTTTATTGAATTTTATAAATCTATATGGTAGAATATTACGGGGTGATTAAATGAACAGAAAGCGATATATAAAAAATCTTCTTTTATTAAACGTACCTATACTTTCAATAACTCTTATATACGTAATTTTGTTTTTTACGGTTTTTGACGGCGGTGAAATTTCATTTTGCTTTATGAAGGAGCATCTGAAGCTGTACTGTCCCGGATGCGGAGGAAGCCGCTCTCTTATAGCGCTTTTAAATTTTGATATAAAGACAAGCTTTTTGCTTTTTCCACCGCTTTTGGCAGCGGTAATAATTATCCTCGAGCTTGATTTCCGCATGCTCCTTTGCGCGATAAAAAATACCGACTCCTTTATGAAAAATTACAGTGCCCGACGCTTTTATATTTTAGCCGTTCTTCTTATATTTAATTTTCTTATAAGGAACGTTTTGCTCGTCTTTTTCAATATAGACTTTATAGGTGATATACGCCAAATCTGATTTTTTCAGCTTTGGTGTATTTTTTTGTTTCATAAGGAAAAACTAACGAAAAAAGTAAATTAAAGTTTGCATTTAAGGAGGTATAAACGAATGCAATTTGAGAAAAATTCCGACTTTCAAGATCTGAAAAAGCGACACGCCCCCAAGTCTCCGCTTTTTAAAAATATACTTTTAGCCTTTCTGACGGGCGGATTCATTTGCGGTCTTGGACAAGGCTTGTTTTTTCTTTATTCTTATCTTGGAGCTTCAGAAAAGGACGCTTACAGCCTTGTAACTCTTTCGTTTATTTTTCTTTCCTCTCTTCTTACGGCTCTCGGTGTTTTCGACTGCATTGCAAAGCATAGCGGGGCGGGAACTCTCCTGCCTGTTACAGGCTTTGCAAACAGCGTCACCTCAAGCGCAATAGACTCAAGGAGCGAGGGCTTTATAAGCGGTGTGGGAATCAAGATTTTCGCCGTAGCAGGACCTGTAATTCTGTATGCGACTCTTTCGGGCACGCTTTACGGAATAGCTTACTTTATTTATACGCTAATCGGAGGTTAATATGCGAAAAATAATGGATTTTACTTCACACGCCCCCTCGTTCATCTCTTACAGCTCCGTTGGCGGCTACGAGGAGCGCCGCGGGCCTCTCGGAGAAAAATTCGACCACTGCTCGGAGGATGACAGGTTCGGTATGCCCACCTGGGAGAGTGCTGAGAGCGAGATGGCGCGTCTTGCCTTGAATATTTCCCTTGCTAAAGCAAATCTCGACAGCGAGGGAGTTGATATTTTATTTGCCGGAGACCTTGAAAACCAATGTGTCGCAACAGCAACGGGTCTTTACACCTTCGGTATACCGTACGTCGGTCTTTATTCCGCCTGCTCTACTCTTACCGAGGGACTTCTTTTATCCTCGGCTCTTCTGTCGCGCGGTGACCTTACGAGGGGCGCTGTCGTAACCTGCTCTCATAACAGCGCTGCGGAAAGGCAGTTCAGAACTCCTATAGAGTACGGCGGTCAGAGGACTCCAAGCGCGCAGTGGACCGCAACGGCGGCAGGCGCTTTTATTCTCGGAGATGGGGGCCGTGTTAAAATAATTGAGGGAATGGCGGGCAAAATCGTAGACGGCCTTACCCTTGACGGCAGCGATATGGGCTCTGCTATGGCAAGAAGCGCGTTTGATACGGTATACACGTATTTATCGTTAAAGGGGAGCCGCGACGGTATCGACCTTATAGTTACGGGAGATTTGGGAGTTTACGGCTCGGAGATATTGCAGGAGCTTCTCTCAAAGGAGGGAATATTCCCACCCGAAAAGCATATAGACTGCGGAACTTTGCTTTACGACCTTAAAAAGAAGGATGCACACGCGGGGGCGAGCGGCTGCGGCTGCTCCGCGGCGGTTTTGTCAAACCACTTTCTCCCAAGACTTGAGAACAAAAGTCTCTCTGAAATTCTCTTTTTAAGCACGGGCGCTCTTATGAGTCCGTCAAGCATCTTGCAGAAAAATAATATTCTGGGTCTTACACCCCTTGTAAGAATTTCCGGAAAGGAAGCGTAAAATTTATGATTATTAAAATACTTCTCGCTTTTTTAGTCGGCGGTATTCTGTGCTCTTTTGCACAAATTCTTATTGATAAAACCTCGCTCACCCCCGCAAAAATTCTCGTAAGCTTCGTCGTAGCGGGCGTTCTGCTTGGCGCGTTTAACCTTTATAGGCCGCTGCTTGATTTTTGCGGCTGCGGTATCAGCGTGCCTCTTGTCGGATTTGGAGGCAACGTTGCTGAGGGAGTGCGGGAGGCGGTTATCTCGGACGGTGTTTTAGGTGCTATCGGCGGAGCATTTAAATCCGCGGGAATAGGACTTGGCGCGTCTTTATTTCTCGGCTTTTTATTCTCTCTTTTCTTTAAGGGAAAATCAAAGAGAATGTAGGTAAAATTTCTCTTGCTTTTTTAAACTTTATATGTTATAATAACTATTGATAGTATTTAAAATATTTTAAAACGACTCTTTGAAAGGAATAAAGTTTTTTATGAGCGAGTTAAACGATATTACCGTGCAAGTCCTCTCACTTATAAAGGGCAAATACGAAACCACGCCGACGATTTTCAATCTATGGTTTGATAAATTGCAATTAGTATCCCTTTCCGACGAAAAGGCAGTCTTTAAAACTCCCACTCCTCTAAAGCAAAAGATACTGAAAAAACAGTATTACTCGATAATTTCAGAGGCTCTTTCCGAGGTCATAGGCTTTGAGGTTGAGATCGAATTTATACTTGACGATGAGGCAATGCGTAATCCAATAATAGACGATATAGATTTCAGCGAAGAGACACTTGAGGAAAGTCAGGAGGATAAAGAGGAAAGAGGCAAAAATATCTCAAGCCTCCTTAATGACAGCGAGCTCTCACAAAATCAGAAATTGCTGACCGAATATACCTTTGATAACTTTATAGAAGGCTCGTCAAACAAGTTCGCAAGAGCGGCGTGCTACGCGGTTGCTCAGGAGCCGACGTATTACAATCCGCTTTTCATCTACGGACATTCCGGACTTGGAAAAACTCACCTTCTTTACGCGGTTATAAATGATATAAAGAAAAATCATCCGAAATTAAAAATCGTTTATAAGCGCAGCGAAGACTTTATAAATGAGCTTATTGACGCGATACAGAATCACGAAACCGCTTCGTTCAAGGATAAATACCGCACGGCGGACGTTCTTCTTATCGACGATATACAGTTCATCTCGGGTAAGGTTGCGACTCAAGAGGAGTTTTTCCACACCTTCTCGACCCTCTACGAGGCAAACAAGCAGATAATTTTAACAAGCGACCGACCGCCAAAGGAAATAAAGCCTCTTGAGGACAGGCTGAGGACGAGATTTGAGGGCGGACTTTTAGCGGACGTTCAGCCGCCGTCGTTCGAGCTTCGCACCGCTATTATAAAGAAAAAGGCGGATACGATGGGCTTGCTTATATCCAACGATATGGTGGATTATATGGCGGAAAGACTGCAGAACAATATAAGACAGATAGAGGGCGTTTTAAAAAGACTCAACGCACTTTATTCCCTCTCGGGCGTGTCAATAACGAAGGAATCAATAGACCAGACTATTTCTATAATAGACCCCGGTAATATTCCTACGGACGCTCTCGTTGAAAAGATTTTATCAACAGTCAGCAGCTATTACAGCATCTCAATAGACAACTTGAAATCAAAAAAGAGAAACGACGCTATATCCAACGCAAGACAAACGGCGATGTATCTCATTAAAAATCTGACTGAGCTTACGCTGAAATCAATAGGCGAAATATTCAACAGAGACTACAGCACGGTAATCTCGTCTATATCGAAGGTTGAGCTTAATATAAAAACCAAAAATAACGCATCTAGCGAGATTAAGAAGCTTATTAAAGAAATAAAAAGCCAGTAAAATCAAGTCTTTTTGTACTTATCAACATTTTAGTATTGAAACGTTGATAAATCGCGTTGAAAACAATGTTCAAAACTGTAAATTAAACATACGCCGTCTTTCAACGTTAAATGTGGAAAATTTTTCTTTAAAAAAGCTACGGTAATAAAGGGAATTTTCGAGTTTTAAACATTTCAATATTCCCTATTACTATTACGACTACAAAACATCTTTTTTGTGTTTTACGTCGCTTCGCGACAATTTCGAAGTAAAAAAGGACGAAAGGGTTAACAAATGAAATTCACTGTTTTAAAATCAGTACTGATGAACGTTCTTACTCCTGCGATGAGTACCGTATCAAATAAAAACACAATAGCATCGATAGAGGGCGTTCTCATTGAAACTCTCGACGACGGAAGAGTTCAGATTTCTACGTATGATATGAATAAAGGTATAAGAGCTACCTTTACTCCCACCTCTATAGAAAGAGAGGGAAAATACATAATTAACGCGCAAAGGCTTTATCAGGCAATCAGAGTGCTTCCCGAGGATGACGTAACCATTGATATAAATGATAAGCTTAACTGCGACATAAGCTGTGCCGATGCGAATTTCTCTATATTCGCAAATCGCGGCTCCGACTTCCCGAACCTTCCCGACCTTGTGAGTGATAAGGGCTTTGAGGTATCAAGCGCCGTTCTCAAGAAGATGATAGGAAAGGTAAGCCACTCGATAGCCGTACAAGATAACAGAATTATGCTTACGGGTGCGTTCTTTAAAATTCAGGGAGACAGTATGGAGCTTGTTTCCTGCGATAACTACACCTTATCAAAATGCAATATCAAATGCGATATAGCATCTCTTAATACCGATGCTTCACCGATAAATCACTCATTTATAATCCCGGGCCACGCGATAAACGAGCTTGTAAGAATACTCCCGGACAGAGACGATATAATATGTAAATTTTACGTTTCAAGAAAGCACGCGATTATAAAATGCGAGGACCTCGTTTTCTTTACGAGAACGATAGAGAGCGAATACATAAATTACGAGAGGCTTATGCCTAGGGACAATAATATAGTTATAGAGGTTGAAAGAGAAAGACTGTTAAGCGGTCTTGAGAGAGCTAATATTATTGCCGAGGAAAAAATCCAAGGAAGCGGAAGAAGCTACGTAAAAATAACTGCAGACCGCGGATATCTCACCATATCCTCATCATCCGTAAACGGAAAGCTTATTGACGAAATGAGATGCGAGCAGGAGGGAGACAGAATAGAAATAGGATTCAACTGCCGATTCCTTCTCAACTCCATAAAGGCGAGCGAGGGCGAGAAGATAAAGATAAAGCTTAAGTCCGCAACGCAGGCTATGACTGTAGAGCCTATTGACGAAGACGGTGAATTTTCATATTTTTATATGATACTTCCCGTAAGAATGAGCGACAGTCAATGATTATAAAAAAGTTCCGAGCAAAATGCTTTCGCAACATTACGGAATGTGAAATAGAATTTAAAAGGGGCGTAAATATTCTTCTTGGAAAAAACGCGCAGGGAAAGACTAACGTTCTTGAGGGAATATATATCTTTTCACGCGGGAAATCGCACAGAGCAAGAGAGGATAAGGAGCTTATAAAATTCGGCGAAAACGGTTTTTCCTTATCAATAGAATATGAGGATGCCCTCGGAGACAATACTCTTGAATATTCTCTTTACGGCAGGGAGAGAAGGAGAAAAAAGAACGGATATAAGCTTGATAAGGCAAGGGATATCGTAGGTAATTTCAAAAGCGTTATGTTTAATCCCGACGACCTTCAGCTTGTAAAGGAAGGACCTGAGCAAAAGAGGTCGTTTATCAATATTGCCATAGGACAGATATATCCGTCGTACCTTAATTTTTACGCAAATTACAAAAACGCATTGGAAAACAGAAACGCTCTTATAAAGGCTCAAAATAACGGACTTTACGTTGACAGAGCCGAAATAATAAGCTGGTCGGAAACCTTAGCTAAATACGCTTATTATATTTACAAATTCAGACGTGATTACGTAAAAAAGCTACAGGTCTATGCAAAAAGAGTAATGAGTGAAATTTCCGATGAAAAGGAAGAGCTGATATTAAAATACAAATCCAACGTTCCTGACGAAATAAATTCAGATGAAGAAATAGAAAAATGCTATATAGAGAAGCTTACTTCAAATATAGAACGCGAAATTGCCGCGGGAACGACTCTTTACGGAGTACACAGAGACGACCTTGAAATATTGCTTAACGGCAAGGAGGCAAGACTGTTCTCATCGCAGGGACAGTGCCGTTCGATAGTTCTGGCGCTCAAAATTGCCGAGGGCGAGGTAAGCCGTGAAATATGCGGAGAGTATCCGGTATTCCTTTTTGACGACGTGCTGAGCGAGCTTGACGAGAAAAGGCGCAGATACGTCCTTGACGGCATAGGCGATAAGCAGATTATCATAAGCTCCTGCGAGAGGGAGTTTATAGATGGAATAAGCGAAGAAATAATAGAGGTTGAGGGGGGAAAATATACTTATGTATCTGCACATAGGTAACGGAGAGAGTATTAAAGAGCGTGAAATACTCGGAATTTTCGACCTCGATACCGCAACTATATCAAAGAACACCAAAAAATATATATCCGAGCTTGAAAAAAAGGGCCGCGTTGAATACACTGATTTTGATTTACCGAGGAGTTTTTTGGTTTATGGAAAAAAAGGAGATATAAGAGTTAAGCTCTCGCGCATTTCCTCAATCGGTCTTAATCAAAGAATAGATAATGAACTGAAAGGCTACTACGAATAGGAGTTTTAAAATGGATAACAATGTAAACGAAGTAAAAACCGGAAATTACGATGACAGCCAAATACAGGTTCTTGAGGGACTTGAAGCTGTAAGAAAGAGACCCGGTATGTACATAGGTACAACCTCAATCAGAGGCCTACACCACCTTGTGTACGAGATAGTAGACAACTCGATAGACGAGGCGCTTGCGGGATATTGCGACAGCATCACCGTTACTATTTGGGAGGATAACAGCGTTTCCGTACAGGACGACGGACGCGGTATTCCCTCGGGTATGAACGAAAAGCTCGGTATTCCCACTCTTGAGGTTGTATATACCGTTCTTCACGCAGGAGGAAAGTTCGGCGGAGAGGGCTATAAAATCGCGGGCGGACTTCACGGTGTCGGTGCATCCGTTGTAAACGCGCTTTCCGAATGGGTGGAGGTTGAAAACTGCCGTGACGGAAAGAGATATACGGAAAGATTTGAAAGAGGAATGGTAAAAAGACCGTTCAAGTGTGAGGGAGACTGCGAAAGACACGGTCTTTTCGTAAGATTCAAGCCCGACCCGACTATTTTCGAGGAGACCGTATTTGATTTTGAAACTATCCTTACCAGAATGAGGGAGCAGTCCTTCCTTAATGCGGGAGTTAAGATTATCCTTATAGACAGACGCGAGGGATGCGAGAGAGAGGAGACTCTTCACTACGAGGGCGGTATAATTTCGTTTGTTGAGTATTTGAACAACGAAAAGCGCGGAACTCCTATTCATTCCGAGGTTATTTATATGAAGGGCGAGAAAAACGGCTCGATTGCCGAGGTAGCCCTGCAGTACAACGACAGCTATAACGAGACTATTATTTCCTTTGCTAATAATATGTCAACGATAGAGGGCGGTACACACGAAACGGGCTTTAAAACCGCTCTTACGAGAGCACTTAACGATTACGCGAGAAAAACAGGCGTAATAAAGGGCGATGATAAGGGACTTTCGGGCGAGGACGTAAGAGAGGGACTTTGTGCTATTATTTCCGTAAAGCTTACAGATGCGCAGTTCGAGTCACAGACAAAGGCAAAGCTGGGTAATTCTGAGATCAGAACTCTTGTTGACTCTATTGTTGACAAAAAGCTTGAAGAATATTTTGAGGAAAATCCTGCTTCTGCTAAGACTATAATTGAAAAGGCGATGGCAGCAAGCCGAGCAAGAGAAGCTGCGAGAAAGGCAAGAGAGC
>JAZRNI010000066.1:0-1693 GCA_045648105.1 Eubacteriales bacterium
GACATGGCTACGATCCGTCTTATGTTGACCATGTCTCGCTTTGGCTCGATATCAAGATAATGTGGCTCACAGTCTTTAAGGTTCTCTCGAACGCTGATAACGAAAACGTCGGAGCGACGGTGATAAAGGCAGATACCGTTGAAAAGAAGGAGACTATTGAAAAATAATGGCGCTTAAGCTAATGTACATAACCAACTCCCCAAATGTCGCAATGGTTGCGGAGAAGGCAGGAGTAGACAGAATATTTATCGACCTTGAATATATCGGCAAGACCGACAGACAGGGTGGTATGGACACCGTTCAGTCCCATCACACTATTGAGGATATAGCCGCTGTAAAGCGGGTATTGACGAAGGCTGTGACAATGGTGCGTTGTAATCCAATACACGAAAAAACCGACCTTTATACCTCCAGTAAGGAGGAAATAGACGCCGCGATCGCGGCGGGCGCGGATATACTGATGCTTCCGTATTTCAAAACCGCACACGAGGTCAGAGAGTTCGTCACTCTTGTCGGAAAAAGAGCAAGAACGCTCCCACTCGTGGAAACACCCGAGGCGGTCGCCGCAATTGACGAGATTCTCGAGATTGAGGGAATCGACGAGATATTCGTAGGACTCAACGACCTGAGCCTTGGCTACGGCAAAAAATTTATGTTCGAGCTGCTCGCTGACGGAACGGTTGAGCGCCTCACGGAAAAATTCAAGCTGAAAGGTATCCCCTTCGGATTTGGCGGGCTCGCCTCGCTTGAGGGCGGTCTTTTGCCCGGCAAAATGGTGCTCAAGGAGCATTACAGGCTAGGCTCGGGCTGCGTGATTTTGTCACGGAGCTTTTGTAATACGTCAAAGATTACCGACCTTAACGAGGTTCGCCAGATTTTTGACTCCGGCATTAACGAAATCAGAAAATTCGAAAAATCGCTTGAGGGCTTCGACGCCTTTGAGGAAAACCGCAAAAGCGTAAAGGCCGCGGTTCAAAAAATAGTAGAGGGACAGGTATGAAGCTGTTAATTACGGGCGCGTGGAGCTATACGGATGATCAGCTTCGCGCCATAAGAGATATGGGACACGAGCTCGTCCTTATGCAAAACGAGAGGGACGAGCTGCCTTGCGCTTACGCCGACGTTGAGGGCGTCATAGCTAACGGCATATTCCTTAACCATCCAATAGAGAAATTTACCTCACTACGGTATATCCAGCTGACAAGCGCAGGCTTTGACCGTGTTCCGATGGATTACGTAGACGCTCACGGCATTACGATTTTCAACGCTCACGGAGTTTACAGTATTCCGATGGCTGAGTACGCTCTTTGCGGAGTGCTTAATCTTTACAAGCAACACCGCTTCTTCTACGAAAACCAAAAAAAGCACGAGTGGATAAAGCATCGCGGCATATTAGAGCTATGCGGAAAAACCGTATGCGTTATAGGCTGCGGAAACGTGGGCACCGAATGTGCAAGGCGCTTTTCGGCATTCTCAGCGCGCGTGATCGGCGTTGACCTGTTCCCGACAGAAAACGCGCACTTTGAGCGGATATATCCGCTTTCTGACCTTGATGCCCGTCTTGCCGAGTCTGACGTTGTCGTGTTGACTCTGCCACTTACGGACGATACTCGAAATATGATGAACGGTGACCGCTTCGGCAAAATGAAAAGCGGCTCTACCATAGTAAATATCGCACGCGGTGCGGTGCTGG
>JAZRNI010000067.1:0-1734 GCA_045648105.1 Eubacteriales bacterium
AAAATACCGTATCGCGCAAGATCATCAAGGAACTGCGAGTGATAACCTATGCCATTTTGGTAATTAACATAGGTATATTCAGGGCCAATGCCGAGGGGATGCTTCAAAAATGTATTAAAAGAGGAATAATACAGCTTAAATCTTGATGATGAGCCGCCCGTTAGCGAGCCGCGTGACAAGGACAGTGAGAGGGAACGCAAACGGTCGGATATAGTGGTATTATTAATATTTTCGGATATATACATCAGCAAGTCAGACCAAGGGATTACAATAATTATCAAACAGCATAAAATAATTAATATAACTCGGCTGTGCAGCGAATTATTAGCGAGATATCCAAGCGCAAGAGCAACAAAAAATACAATTAACGAAATAGTGAACGAGGCGGAGAGCAAGCTGATAAATATGAGCGCCAAAGCTGAAATCGCAAAGATTTTGGACTTCTTCTGAAAGATACAGGAAAGCAAAATAGGCACACAAATAACCAATCCTTGAAAAAAGGCAATGCCTCCGATATTCAATAAGCTGATCGCCAGATCCTCCTCGATATCGTTAGCCGAATAAGTGAGTATACGCGCCGCTCTCGGGTTGACTATTACTCCCACCAGCGACGTGACGGACGTGATCAACAGCAATATCAGTCCCAAGGTCACCAAACGCTTTTGCGCTTTCGGATACATTGACGTTAGATAATATACGATCAAGGCTCCCCAGAAAGTAAAGCTTACGCGGATATGGCGCTCCGCGGTTGATACATCCAAAAGAACGAGAATAAAAAATACCAATAAATAAGCTAAAACGGGAAAAAGCGGATTATATTGAAAGCTGATTGTTTGATGCGTTATAATATAATCAAAAATACACAAGCTGCAGCCTATCGCGAATAATGCAAAAAACAGTTTATTATACATATCCGAACGAAAAACTGTTCTTGAGATGGGTAGATAATACCATACAAAATATACCCAGAAAAACGGCTCGAAAAGCTTTATTTTTGAAAAGCTGAAATTCTTAATATTATTCATTTGTAACACTTTGTGAAAATTCTTTCAAAAACTGATAGAATCTTGATTTCAGACTATCGGTTTGATATTTTTGCGACTCCGCATAATTTTCCTTTGCCATCTGCAGAGCCTTCTCCGTGGTATGGTTTTTGAGGAAGGTTGCTAGCTTGTCAGCAATACGACGATTGTTTTTACACACAAAAGACGTATTGATAAGCTCCGGGATTCCTCCGGTTTTCGTTCCGTAGCAAGGCACTCCTCTGCTCATCGCCTCGATCATAGCGCGAGGCAAGCCCTCCTGCAAGCTCGGCTGAATGTATACGTCAAGCGTATCAAACCAAGAAAACATCTCATCATGTATAATGCTTCCCTTGAATACTACCTGATCGGATACCCCCAACCTTTCGGCTAACTTCTTAAGCTTTTCATTACTTCCGCCGCCTGCGAGCTGATATTCAAAGTTAGTCAAGCCTTGCCGTTTAAGCTTTGCAAGCGCTTTAATAACAAAGCGCTGACCCTTAAACTTAACGTTGACCGCGGCAGCAGTGCCGATAACGATCTTGTCGTCGGGTGATTTTGAAGAAATTTTATCAAGGCGATGATTCAGGATATCCTTTTCGGGCGCATCTTGGAGAGCAACGTCCGAAACGCCTATAGATTTTCCCTTCGTGGGGTAGCGTCTTTGCAGGAATTCATTCGTTACGTACTGCACGTAAGGGGCGTTTTTCGT
>JAZRNI010000068.1:0-6627 GCA_045648105.1 Eubacteriales bacterium
AGCTGTACGCGATTTAACGTAGCTTTGAATCTCACGCTTAAGCTCGTCTGTTGCTTTTGTTCCCTTAACGAGAACGATGCTTGCCTTAACGACCTGACCTCTGATCTCGTCGGGCGCGGCGGAAACTCCGCATTCAAGAACGTAAGGAAGCTCCATAATAACGTTCTCTATCTCGAACGGACCTATACGGTAGCCTGAGGACTTGATAACGTCGTCCGCACGGCCGACGTACCAGAGGAAGCCCTCCTCGTCACGCCATGCGATATCGCCCGTGTGATAGAAGCCGTCACGCCAGGTTTCCTTGGTGACCTCCTCGTTTCCTTCATAGGCATATGCAAGGCCGCAGGGCAGACCGTGTGAAATATTGATACAAATCTCTCCGCTTTCACCGAGAGCAACCTCCTCGCCCTCAGGACTGAGAAGATGCACGTCGTAAAGAGGAACGGGCTTACCCATAGAGCCGATTTTATGGCTGCCGCCTGCAAGATTGCCGACGATAAGCGTGCTTTCTGACTGACCGAAGCCCTCCATAATCTGAAGTCCCGTACACTTTTCAAACTGACGGAATACCTCGGGATTGAGCGCTTCGCCTGCGGTAGATGCGTGCTCTACCGAGGAAAGATCGAATCTGGTAAGATCCTGCTTTATGAGCATTCTGTACATCGTAGGAGGCGCACAGAAGGTTGTAATCTTGTATTTTGCAAACAGGGGCAATATCTTCTCGGGGTCAAATCTATCAAAGTCGTAGACGAATACCGCCGCCTCGCAAAGCCACTGGCCGTAAAGCTTGCCCCACATAGCCTTAGCCCATCCCGTATCGGAGATTGTGAGGTGAAGACCGTCCGGATTTACCTGGTGCCAGTACTTTGCTGTGATAAAGTGACCGAGTGGGTACTTATGGTTATGAGCCGCGATTTTGGGATAACCCGACGTACCTGAGGTAAAGAACATCAGCATAGGATCGCTTCCCGAGGGAGCATCCTCGGTACGCTTATAATGACTGCTGAACATACTGTATTCCTCATCAAAGCTGCGCCAACCCTCGCGCGTACCGCCAACGAGTATCTTATACTCAAGAGAGGGACACTGCTTTGCGGCGCTTTCAACAGCGCTCTTGACCTCACCGTCCGCCGTGCAAAGTATCGCTTTAACGTTGCCTGCGGTGAAGCGGTAGGAGAAGTCCTTTTCAAGAAGCTGGTTAGGCGCGGGGATTGCCACGGCGCCAAGCTTGTTCAGACCAAGCATAGCAAACCAGAACTGATAGTGACGCTTAAGCACCAGCATTACCCTATCACCCTTCTTGATACCGAGAGACTTAAAGTAGTTTGCCGCGCGGGCAGACTCCTTTCTCATATCGTTAAAGGTGAAGCGCTTTTCGGTTCCGTCCTCGCCTACGTAGAGCAGAGCGAGCTTATCCGGCTTGCGTGTGGCAAGCTCGTCTACCACGTCAAAGGCGAAGTTGAATGATTCCTGATTTTTGAAATCTATCTTGGTGAGAACACCGTTTTCCTCAGTGGGGATAATAAAATCTCTGTAAATTCTGGGCTGAGAATCGTCCGCCACGCGCTTGGTGGCAACAGAAAGCTCCGGGTTTTCCTCGTCTTCTCTTGCCGCCTGATTGCGGAGAACGATTGCATAGAAGGCGCAATCCTCGCCGTTTACGGCTATCATACCGTGGGGCGTGCCCGAATCGTAGTATATACAGTCGCCGGGGCCGAGTATCTCGGTATTGCCGCCTATCTTGATTTTCATCTGACCCTTGATGACGATATCGCACTCCTGACCCTCGTGGGTTACAAGCTCGATTTCGGCATTCTCACGGTAGTTAAGCTCCATATAGAGCGGGAGAGCGATACGGTTTCTGAAGCCTGCCGCCAGGTTGAAGCCCACCATGTTATGAGCCTCCTCTATTCTCTGACCGTCCCCTTTTCTGGTAAGGGCATAGGAGCGAAGCTTGGGGCTCTTACCCTCAAGAATATCTCCCATATCCACGCCAAAGCTCAGGGTGCAATGGTAGAGAAACGCTATGCTGAGGTTTCTGTTTCCTGCCTCGCACTGCTCGTATTCGTATTCACTTAAGCCCGTTCTTGCCGCCATTTCCTGAACTGACAGCCCGGTTATCAAGCGAAGCTCTTTAATTCGGCTGGCTATCTGCTTGATCTTATGCTCCATTTCATTTATCTTTCGTTCCAAAATACACCTCGTAGTATGTAAAACGCTATCCTGAAATATTTATAATATTTATTATACTAAATTGAATCAGCTTTTGTCAATACGTTTATAAAACATTAAACGACTTGTAACGACATTTTTTAAATCAAAGCTTATTTCTCATTATTTTACCGCTTATGGTCTTGGGCAGCTCCTTGCGGAATTCCACTATTCTGGGATATTTATAGGGGGCCGTGTGCATTTTAACGTAGCTTTGAATCTCACGCTTAAGCTCATCACTTCCCTCTACTCCCTCGACCAGAACGATACACGCCTTTACCACCTGGCCTCTCACCTCATCGGGCGCGGCGCATACGCCGCACTCAAGCACGTAGGGAAGCTCCATTATGGTAGACTCTATCTCAAAAGGACCGATACGGTAACCCGAGGACTTGATTACGTCGTCCGCGCGTCCGACGTACCAATAATAGCCGTCCTCGTCCCTCCATGCGACGTCTCCCGTATGGTAAAGTCCGTCGTGCCATACGTTATCGGTTGCCTCTTGGTTCAGGTAATAGCCGAGGAATACGCCCGGGCGCTCCTTAGGCTGAGTGCGGATAACTATCTCGCCGTTTACACCGTCAGCGACGGAGTTGCCGTCCTGATCCACGATATCTATGCCGTATCCGGGCACGGGCTTACCCATAGCGCCGGGCTTAAGCTGAGTTCCGACAAGATTTGCTATACCGAGTGTCATCTCGGTCTGACCGAAGCCCTCCGCTATGCGAAGACCCGTAGCCTTCTCAAACTGATAGAACACCTCAGGGTTAAGAGCCTCGCCTGCCGTAGTGGCGTGGCGTATAGATGAAAGATCGTATTTGCTAAGATCCTGCTTTATCAGCATTCTATACATAGTAGGCGGCGCGCAGAAGGTAGTGATGCCGTACTTTTTAAACATAGGAAGTATCTTTGCCGAATCAAATCTGTCAAAGTCATAGGTGAACACGGCGCCCTCGCAGAGCCACTGACCGTAAAGCTTACCCCAAAGCGCCTTGCCCCAGCCGGTTTCACTTATAGTGAAGTGCAATCCGTCCTGACGGCAGAGGTGCCAATACTTGGCAGTTACGAAATGGCCAAGCGCATATTTATAGGAATGCATAGCCATTTTGGGATATCCGGTGGTTCCCGACGTGAAGAGCATAAGCATAGGGTCGTTTCCGCAGGGGGCGTCCTCCTCACGAACGTAACGGCGGCTGAAGAGCTGATACTCGCTGTCGAAGCTATGCCAGCCCTCTCGGCTTCCGCCCGCCATAATTTTAGTGAGTGTCATTCCCGAAACCTGCTCCGCAAGCTCTGCCTGATGAGCGGTATCTCCGTCTGCCGTGCATACTATCGCGCTTACGCCTGCCGCCTTGAAGCGATAGGTGAAGTCATGCTCAACGAGCTGGTTAGTTGCGGGAATTGCGATAGCGCCAAGCTTATGAAGTCCGAGTATCGCAAACCAGAACTGATAGTGGCGCTTAAGCACCAGCATAACGCGGTCGCCTCTCTTGATACCGAGAGACTTGAAATAATTTGCACTCTGAGACGATGCGTCCTTTATATCCTTAAAGGTAAATTTACGCTCAGTCATATCGTCTGAGATGTGCACCATCGCAAGCTTATCGGGCTGTCGGCGAGCTATCTCGTCAACGGTATCAAAGGCAAAGTTATACTTATCCTCGTTAGTATAGTGAATGTCAAGAAGGATTCCGTTTTCATCCTCCTCGGTCTGTATGAATTTCTCGCAAAGAAGCTGCTGATGTGCAACCGCGTAATCGTTTTGTCCTATATAAAGCTGCTGGTCGGTGGTATCACTCGCCATAACCATTGCAAGGAAAACGCAATCCTTACCGTCAATAGCTATCATACCGTGAGGGGTTGAGGATTTATAGAAGATGCTGTCACCCTCGCGCAGAACCTCCTCGCGGTCGCCTATGCGGATACGCATCGAGCCCTTTACTACCATATCAAATTCCTGACCTGCGTGCGTCACCGTGTTGATAGGAAGCTTCTGGAGCTCTTCGGAATACTGATACGTTACCCAATACGGCGTTGCCAGCTTATTGCGGAAAAGGGGAGCCATATCCTGAATGGTTATACCGTCCTCACTTGCGGTGGTAAGTCCCTCTCCTCTTCTCGTTACGGTGTATCCCGTAAGCTTTGCGCTGTGACCCTCAAGAATATCGGTAAGCTCAATTCCGTATACCTTCGCGCACTTATGGATAAAGGTAAACGGAAGATCCACCGTTCCCGATTCATATGAAATATAAAGCTCCTCGTTAACGTCGGTCATCTGTGCCATCTCTGCGGTCGTGTATCCCATAATTTTACGCATCTCCTGGATACGCTCTGCGATTTTCTGAAGCTGATTCACACTTGACTGCTTACTCATAATTCTAGTCCTTTCAAAACTGTTATATAGACTCTATTCTGCTTATAAAAACAAAAAACGCCTCAAGAAAAAACTTCTTGAGACGAGTAAAACATACCCGCGGTACCACTCAATTTACAGAAAGCTCCGCCACTTCAGGCTCCAACAAGCCCTTACCCTTAACGCGGGATACGTAGAACCCTGGCATACGCTCGGATTCTCAACTCGGAAGTGATGGGTACACAGGCACTAAGCTATCGGCTCACACCAAGCGCCGACTCTCTGTAAGCTCACGTTACCGTACCGTCTTCGTCACAGTTTTTGTCTATGGAATTATTTTATCACCTGCAAAGTCATTTGTCAAATGTTTTTATCTCGAAAAATTGCCAAAATTTTTAAGAAAATTTATGATTTTTTTGTGCACAATATTCAAATTTGGAATTTTTAACGCAATTTGTATTGACAAACCGGGGAATAAATGGTTAAATAGATTGAAGTTATTTAAAGACATTGACGGAAATTAGGCCCTTTAAGGATGCTACAGAGAGTCGGCGCTTGGTGCGAGCCGATGCGGAGGTTTTGGGTCATCTCCTTCCCGAGTCGGTCTTGTCAAAGCGAAAGCGAGTAATGAGACACGGTTTAGCCGCCGTTATATGGCAACGGCCTTTATCTGAGGCCTATTAAGTGATTTCCCTTTTTGGGGGTAATCAGGGTGGTACCGCGGATTATATTCGTCCCTGAAGCCGTAAAACGGCTTCGGGGATTTTTTGTTTATAAAGGAGTTTTGCAGTTATGAAACAGATCAAAATCAACGACGTAACCATGAAGCAGACATCTGAAAATTTCCGTCTGTCATTCAAGGAGAAAATAGAGCTCTCCAAGCTTCTTGACAAGCTTGGTGTAGACTTTATCGAGCTATGCGGAATTAAAAATGCGCGCATCGACTCACTACAGATCAAATCCATTGCTGCAGCGGTCAGCTCAAGCGGCATTGCCGTCCCCGTTGAGCTTAATAAGGAAAGCGTTGAAGCCACTTGGGAATCTCTCAAGCTCGCAAAGCATCCGAGACTTCAGGTTTTTGCGCCCGCAAGCCCCGTGCAGATAGAGTATCTTTTTCATAAGAAGCCCGACACTCTCCTTGCGGCGGTTTGCGAGACCGTAAAGGCGGCATCCGCGCTCTGCTCAGACGTTGAATTTATCGTTGGCGACGCTACGAGGGCCGAGCAGGAATTTCTGACTCAGCTCATAGGCGCGGCAATAGAATCCGGTGCACTCACCGTTACCCTTTGCGACACAGCGGGCACTATGCTTCCCGAGGAATTCGCAGACTTCGTCAGCGCTCAGTACGAGGCTATTCCGGCTCTTAAGAGCGTCTCACTCGGAATATGCTGTGCGAACACTATCGCGATGGCAGACGCTTCCGTTATAGCCGCCATTACCAAGGGAGCTGATCAGATATGCGCCGCCGCTTATCCTATTGACAGCGCATCGCTTTCAAACGTTGCCCGTATTCTTGCTGCAAAGGCGGA
Source organism: Eubacteriales bacterium (assembly GCA_045648105.1). GTDB lineage: Bacteria > Bacillota > Clostridia > Oscillospirales > CAG-272 > UBA1740. The sequence goes on from JAZRNI010000068.1 coordinate 6,094, forward strand.
TACCCTGGGGGCGTGCTACAAAATCAACACTACTCAGCTCTCAAGAATTATTGACCGGATAAGCTGGATGTGCCAGCCCGGAAAGGGCAAGGTGTGCGCGGCAAGCGCAGCAGACGCGGAGAGCGACGTATTTCTTACCTCTCACGACGACCTTGGCGCACTTTCCGCAGCGATTGGCAGGCTTGGATACGATTTGTCAGACGAGGATATACACAAGGTATTTCTCGCATTCTCGCAGATAGCGGATAAGAAGGAGCGTGTCAGCCTGAAGGAGCTTGACGCTATCGTGGCATCCTCCGCGATGCAGGTTCCTTCTACCTATAAGCTTGACACCTACGTTATCACCTCGGGTAATACTATTTCCGCAACGGCGCATATAAAGCTGACCAAAAACGGACAGAGCACCGAGGGCGTGTATATAGGAGACGGCTCTATTGACGCAGCCTTCCAGGCTATTGAAAAAATCACGGGTTGCCACTACGAGCTTGACGATTTTCAGCTGCAAGCTGTTACCGAGGGCCGTGAGGCTATGGG
>JAZRNI010000069.1:0-12454 GCA_045648105.1 Eubacteriales bacterium
GGTCACAGGTTCGAGCCCTGTACTTTCCACCAAGAAAGTTTTAAGGCACACGGTCGAGTTCGCACAAAGCGAGGGCTCGAAGGGGAAACGGTAGTGAATGACAGTCCGGTGGACTGTCAGAGCCGTGGAAGACCGAGCGCGCAGTTCGCGCGAGACCGAGCCCTGTACTTTCCACCAAATAAACAGTGAGGAACAGACGGTTCGGCTTGGTAGCTCAGTTGGTTAGAGCGCTAGCCTGTCACGCTAGAGGTCGTGGGTTCGAGCCCCATCCGAGTCGCCAATTTTCGTACTAACACTCCGGCTCGAACAAGCCGGTAGTGAATGACAGTCCGGTGGACTGTCAGAGCCGGCGACGACCAAGGCGCGTAGCGAAGCGACACGAGCGCCGCGACCGAGCCCCATCCGAGTCGCCAATTTCCGTTTCATAGTGATTTATAGTTACCGCACGCGGATTTAGCTCATTTGGTAGAGCGCCACCTTGCCAAGGTGGAGGTGGCGGGTTCGAGCCCCGTAATCCGCTCCAAAAAAAGTCGTATCCTATTGATACGACTTTTTTTATCCAAGTCGCAGACTTGGTATATCATCAGCTTCAAAGAAGCCGGATATCATCACGCTTCTGCGTGCTTTTTTCAACGAAATCCGACTGCGTCGGAATAAATCCACCTATGTTGGATGAAATCTGCCTTTTGGCAGCTTGCAAAAGATGGATTTCATTTCAGGAGAGGAGACAAAAATGGAAAGTATAGAGTCCAAAAAGCTGGCGCTTTTGCGTATTTTGCAGATACTATCGCATCATACGGACGAAGAGCATCCGCTGACACATCAGAAAATCGTATCGCTTCTTGAAGAAGAGTACGGAATTTTTGTTGAGCGAAAGGCCGTAGGCAGGAATATTGCCTTGCTTGTTGAGGCAGGGTATGAAATTGAAACGTCGGCACACGGCTCGTATCTTGCGGTGCGGGACTTTGAGGACTCGGAGCTGAGATTGCTTATTGACGGCGTTCTCTCAAGCAAGCACGTTAACCCAAAGCACTCCAAAAACCTTATAGACAAGCTCTCATCGCTTTCAAGCAAATATTTTTTAAAGCACGTGAAGAATATTTACAGCGTCAACGATTGGAATAAGACTGACAGCTCCGGTATTTTTTACATTATCGATATTGTTGACGAGGCAATTTTAGAGTCAAAAATGATAGAGTACGATTATAATAAGTACGGCAAGGATAAGGAGCTTTACAAGTCGTCATTCCAAAGGGTGAGCCCCTACCAGCTGATACTCCATAATCAAAGATACTATCTTATGGGATACAGCGGTTACTGGCAGCAGATGGTTTACCACAGGCTTGACCATATTACGAACATACGCATAAGCGACAGACCATCGGTTAAAATCAACGAGCTTTCGGGATACGAAAACGGCATAAATTACAAAAATATCACCTCGTCTATGCCCTATATGTTCTCCGACCCCCCACAGCGTGTCACTTTTTTGATGGATTCAAAGGCTATTGACCACGCTATTGACTGGTTTGGACGCGATATAAAAATTGAACAGGCAGAGGACGAAAGCAAGCTGAAAATTACCCTTAGCGTAAGCCTTAGCGCTATGCACTACTGGGCGCTCCAATTTGCAGAGAGCGTCGAGGTGATTTCCCCGCAAGGTCTGCGTGAAAAAATAAGAGGAACTCTTAAAAATACACTCGCAAAATATGAAAAAGAGCAAGACTAATACTTTGCGCCGCTAAAGCGCAAGTAATCAGTATTGCTCTTTTGTATTATATACGCAAAAGAGAAACTAAGTCCTCTTCGATTTTTGAGTCGCGGATATCGAGGCGGATTTCATTGGTTTCGGCATTGGCTCTTATATGAAGAACGAACGAGCTTATCCCAAGCCTCTCTCGCATAGGGGTACTGACGCGCTCTACCGCTACGAGGTTTTTGCTGTCGAATACCGTTATCTGCCGCACAAATCCTCCGCCGCAAACCGTGATTTTGCTGCCGTTTACCGAAATTGAGGAATTGTTATATTTCAAGGCGGCGTTTATGAGAGCTATTGACAAAACCGTAATATAGCCGAGCGCGAAGGCAAAAGCCGTTGCTTTTATTGCCGTAGCGCCAAGCGAAAGGCAGACGAGTATCGGGAATACAACGCCCGACACCGCAAGGCTTACGAGTGTGAATATAAGTGAAAACCACGATATAAACGGAAAGTACGCTTTTGCGCGCTCTCCCCTCTCGCCGATTTTATACTCAGGTAAAAGCTCTGCCAAAATCGCGTTCAGCTCGGAAAGCTTACATAAGGGTACGAGGACACCGATGCTCTCACCCTTATCCTGACCGCCCGATTCGGCGGTGTAGCCTATAACCTCAATATGTATGCTCGCAAAGCCAAAGATGCGCTTTATTATTCCCTGATGCACCTTGATTGCCTTGATTTTGGATATTTTGAAGCTGTTTTCGTGCCTGACTATAAGTCCATAGCCGACGTTGATGCTATCTCCGTTTTTAAGCACTCTGAAATCGTAGTAGTTAATAAAGGAATAAATAACGCTGATACCGAAGCTTATAGCCGATACGGCGATAAGAAGAATGAAAAATCCAAAAATCGCCTGTAAGAGATATGCGTAAATTCCCGATACGCTAACGAGCTTTAAAAGGGAAAGGGCGTAAACGGAAGCTGTAAGCAGCACAGCGGCAATCACAAGATAGAAAAGCGCCGTTACAAGATTTAAAAGCGAGAAAATGAGCTTTGCGCCCGTTCTAAAGCTGTAATAGCTCTCGCTCAGGGGCGTTTTTTCCTCATTTTCCTTGCAAAAACTCGACACGGGTGCCGACTTATCCTTAAGTGAGCCGAGAAGCTGCATTATTCTCTCGGCTTCCTCCTTTTGCTCGATAACGAGAATTTCCGCTGTTGAAGCGGTATTTGCAGAGCCGCTGTCGACAGTCAGTACGCAAACGCCGAACAGGCGTTCTATAATATTTTGCCTTTTGTTAATTGAGTTGATTTTAGAATATTCAAGCCTTGATTTTTTGCGGAATATGACGCCGCGGTGCGAGACGATTTCATTTTCCAAAAGCTCATAGCCCGAAAGCCGTATATACAGCACGCGGTACGCGATAAAAGCAATATAAATTAACGCGCACCCTGCGATATAGTACGGAATCAGAGAGCTTCTTATACCGACGGTATCGCCCAAGTCGTTTTCAATAAACAGTATATCAATAAAGCCAAGAGCGATGAGGGCTACGTAGAAAAGGTCGGTTATAAGATGGCAAAAAATCTTACCCTTATAAAACCTTTTCATCGTTTTGTACCTCTATGATATTTTCAAGCCTGTCTACGAGAGCGTCTATCATTTCATCAGCCGAGTGCGTTGACAGATTTGCAAGGGTGAAATTCGAGCCTGCGGTGGAAATTTCAACACCGCCAAGATTCAAAAGAAGCATAATCGGGCCCTGCACGCGGTGCAAATCCTGTATCTGGCAGATGGGAATTACCACTCTGCGGCGAAAAATGACGCCCTTGTGCACGACTATTCTTCTTTCATCGTAGCCGTAGCGGTATCTTTTGTAGCTCAGCACGCTTACCGTCCATATAAGCGCGACGAGCAGGACGGATATAACGCCGAGGCTTATTGCAAGAGCTCCTCTAAGCTCGCCTGAAAATATGAGGACGAGTGCGTAAAGGAAAAAAATCGCAAGGCTTGCTATTGCCGCATATATACAGTTCAGCTTTAAAGCCGTGCGGGGCAGCTTATTCAAAGTCATATTTATCTCTCCTTACAGTAATTTATAAAATGAAAAAATATTTTTAATAAAGGCTTTCGTATATTCCGCCCGGGATAAACTCACGAATAAGTGAGTCGTTTGGTACGAGCGAGTCGGGAGCGGAAACGGATGCCAAAAGCGCTTTTTTGACCGTTTGCACGTAGGGACTCCTCTCGCACAGCTCGTCACTTATAAGCTTGAGCGCGTACTCGCGCATAATGGCAAGCTCGAACTCGTGGAAGGTGTCAAAGCTGAAGTCCGCGTTATCTCTGTGAACATAGAGATACTTATCCTCGCCAAGAAGCACGTTTTCCCACATAGAAAGCGTCCTTTCGGCAAGGGCGGCTCTGTAAAAATTATCTCTCACCATACGGCGGATAAAGCGCATTTTGCGACCCGATATAAGTCTTTGGCCGCCATCGGTTATATTCGTCGAAACGGATATAAAGATTTTGAACACGCTGTTTTTGGGAAGCTCGTTATATACTATCGGATTCAAGGCGTGCAGACCCTCTATGACGACGCAGCCGCGCTCCATTTTTCCGTGCTCCTTTACCGATACCCTGCCCCCGACCTTGAAGTCGTATTTTGGCAAGCTGAACGGCTCTTTAGCAGCGATAAGCCCCAGTGTTTTTACAAGGTACGGAATATCGAGTGCGTAGGGGGACTCATAATCGCGCTCTCCGCAGGGCTGCAAGGGATACAGCGGGTCAGAGGCATCGCGGTAAAAGTCGTCAAGCGAGACTACGAGACACTCCTTGCCCTGCCTTTTGATTTCGTCGCAAATCAGGTTTGCGCTCGTGGTTTTGCCGGAGCCCGACGGACCTGCGAGAAGTATAATTCTTATATCGTCATCACGGGCGATTTTTGAGGCAACGGAAAAAATCAGCTGCTTGTATCTTCTCTCAGCCTTAAGAACCGTGCCCTGCGGGTCGCCCGTCATTTTATTATTTAATGTAGTAATTGAAATTTCTGACATATTCTATCTCCTGTTTTGCTTTGTATACATATATTATTTTACCGCGTAAAGAGATTTTTGTGCATACAGCACCGTAAATTTTATAAAAATAAAACCGATTATGCGTAAGGGGCATAATCGGCAGTATTTTATGAATTTTTTACTAGTTAGAGTTAGAGTTGGAGCCGTAATCATGATTCGGAGTATCGTTGCCCCAAGAGTGTCCCGGTAAATCATTTGACGATGTTATAACATCTGCTCCAAGAGTGGAGATTATATCAAGTTCTACTCTTTCATATTTTACAGTATTCATCTTGCCCTCCGCGAAAATTAATCAAAAATTTTCATTTAAATTTAGCGAATTTACTTTATAATAATTATATCACTTACAATTGATAAAATCAATGTGCATTTTCAACAATATTTTCTGTAAAAATATATGTATTTTTCACATTTTTGACATTTTGCGAGTGTCTTTGCATCAATAACCCGATATTGGCAGCTCGGTATTGTCCTCGCCGTGTTCAATTTTGCGTATTTCTACCCAATACGAGCTCTGTGGGTTAACGACGACCTGTCTGCGCTCGCCGACCTTAGCGCCCATAATAGCCTTGCCGAGGGGAGACTCCTTGCTCAGGTAGCCGAGCAAGGCGTTCTGCCTCAGGGTGGTTACCAGCTGTACGGTTTTTTCTGCCCCAAGCTTCTCGTTATATACCGTAACTATGTCGAAGAGATTTACGACGCCCTCGTTTGTAGACACGTCAATAATTTTAGCTGTGCGTATCAGATTATTGAGGTACCTTATACGGCTCTCGTTCTTGCGTTTTTCGCGCTTTGCTTCCTTGTATTCCGCGTTCTCCGAAAGGTCGCCGAACTCGCGCGTGCGCTTCATCTCTGCCATAAGCGAGGGTGCAAGCACGCTCTCACGGTACTTTATTTCCTCTTCTATTTTCTCTATATCGACCCGTGTCAGCTCGTCGTACATAAAAACCTCTTAAATGTAACACGGGGTGGTGCTTACCCCGTGTTTTATACAAATTACTTGTTTAAGGAATTAACGATTTCCATCGTATCTCTTGCGATAACAAGCTCCTCGTTGGTAGGAATTACGAACACGCGGACGCTTGAATCGGGTGTGGAAATATCAATTTCCTGTCCTCTGATTTTGTTCTTTTCCTCGTCTATTTTAACACCGAGGAAGGCAAGCTTCTCGCAAACGTATTTTCTGTACTTGCCGTTGTTCTCTCCGATGCCGCCTGTAAATACTATCGCGTTTGCACCGCCCATAGCGGCAATATATCCGCCAACGAGCTTTGTAAGCTGATAGGAGTACATATTCTCAACGAGAATTGCTCTCTTATCGCCTGCTGCGGAAAGCTTTTCAATTTCCTGGTTGTCGCTTGATACTCCGCTGACACCGAGCATACCGCTCTTTTTGTTCATCATCTTATCAATGTCGTCAGCATCCTTAAGCTCGCCCTTTCTCATAAGGTAGGGAATGATTGCAGGGTCGATGCTGCCGCATCTGGTACCCATCATAATACCCTCAAGAGGAGTTACGCCCATCGTGGTATCAAGGCACTTGCCGTCCTTAACCGCGCTGATTGACGCGCCGTTACCGAGGTGGCACGTAACGATTTTGGTGCCCTCTGCCTTGCCGCCAAGCATTGCGATAGCTCTCTGGCTTACGTATCTGTGAGAGGTACCGTGGAAGCCGTAACGGCGGATTCTGTACTTTTCATAATATTCGTAAGGCAGGCCGTAGGTGTATACGTAGTCGGGCATCGTGTGATGGAAGCCCGTATCAAAAACGCCTACCTGAGGTACGTTCATTATTTTCTGGCACTCTACTATTCCCTTCATATTTGCGGGGTTGTGCAGGGGTGCAAGGTCAGAGCACTCGTCGAGCACTGCCATAACGTGGTCGTCAATAAGGACGGAGTCATAAACCTTCTCTCCGCCGTGTACCACTCTGTGGCCGACAGCGCCGATTTCGTCAACGGACTTGATTACGCCGATTTTTTCGTCAACGAGGGAGTCAAGCACGATTTGAAGCGCCTCTGCGTGTGTGGGAAGATTGTCGTCTGTTTTGTAGTCCTCTCTGCCGGGAACCTTAAGCTTAAAGCGGGATTTGCCTCCGATTTCCTCGCAAATACCCTTAGCTATTACGCTTTCGTTCTCCATATCGATAAGCTGGAACTTAAGCGATGAGCTGCCTGCATTGATAACAAGAATTTTCATTTGTTTTTCTCCTTTTTGGAATATATATTATTTTCATTTCAATCCTTCAGAAGCGAGGGGAAAATTTTGCTAACATTATTTTAACATCTTCGCCGAGCTTTTTCAATAGGTTTGCGGAAAATAATAGCCGACAAAAGGGCTGATTTTTTCTCTACCCCCTTGTTTTTCATTTATTTATGGTAAAATAGGCATAAGAGAGCAAAAAATTCTTAAAGGAGCCAAAAGAAGCTATGAACAGATTTCCCGACAACTCGAGAGTATGCTTCGTCGGTGACAGCATTACCGCGGCAAATACATACGTATCGCATATAATCAGCTATTACAGACGCAATTTCAAGGACAAAAAAATCAAGTTTTTTAACTGCGGCGTTGCGGGCGGCGCGCTTTTAAATGCGATTAACACCTACGAAATGGACATCGCCAAATACAATCCCACGCACATAGTTCTTACCATCGGAGTTAACGACTCTGAAAGAACGGCGCTGGAAAACGAGGCGAGCGCAGAAAGATACGGAATTTTAAAAAATGCGTACGAGAGCTTCAAGGGCGCGCTTTACGACTTTTATAAATTAACGAAGGAAAAGGGCGTCAAGCTCATTATGTGCACACCGCCTCCGTATGCGGAATATCAAAAAAACGCGCAGAATCCATTGCGCGGCGGATACGCTCTGATGCTTGGATACGCAGAGCTTTGCAGGCGCTTTGCACAAGAAAACGCGCTCCCTCTTTGCGACTATCACAAATCCATGACCGAGCTTATACAGACCGAGGAGCTGTTTATGCCCGACTGCGTACACCCAAATACGCGCGGACAGCTTGAGATGGCAAGAATATTCCTCAATTTCCAAGACCTTACATTGGACTCGGACGAGATTGAAGGGGAGCTTGACGAGTGGAGATGCGCGACGGAAAAAATCCGCGAGCTCTTTATGGTTCAGTATCTTGCCCTGCCGCAGGATCATTATAAGCTTTCATACTCTGAGCTTATTAAAAAAATGAAGGAGAGAAAGGCTGATATTGAAAGCGGAAAAGTAAAAAGCTATGCTACGCCCGCTGCTATCGAAAAATATCTTAACGAGCGCGCGAGTCTTGATAAATACGTAGAAGCCGTTATCAGCTTTATGGATCGTCAGTAAAAAATGGGGATGATTGGCAAAAAGCCTTTCATCCCCTTTTTTTACTTATTAACGGTTATTTTTATATCGCCGGTGCTTGTGATAATCTCGCATATACCGCCCGCCGCGCTTTGCGGAACGTTAACTAAGCCTGTGGAGCTTTTTGGAGAAAATATCTTTTCGCTCATGAGACTGCCGTTAACGTCGCCCGTGCTCGTCTCTATAAATATTTCCTTAGCGTCACAGCCGTAAAGCGACACGTCACCCGTGCTTCTCGTAACGGAGACCTTGCCCTCGGCCAGAAGGTCCGTAAGCGTCAGGTCGCCGGTATTGCCGACGGAGCTGATATTTTTGCATTTGACGTCTGTAAGGCTCGCTCTGCCCGTTGAGACAGAAACGGAGATATCGCCCTGACAAGTCAGCTCGGATACTGCGATTTTACCCGTGGAAACGGCAAGCTCTACGCTCTCGGCGCTCATAGAGGAAAGCGTCAGGTCGCCGGTGCTTGCTGTGATTTTCACGTTTTTTGCAAAGGCTGCAAGACAGCTCACGTCCCCCGTGCTTACCTCAATATTTATATCGGAAAACGCAAGTTCGCTTGGGATAAATACGTCGCTTGTGTCGGACTCGATTTCAAGAGAGCCGTATTCCCCTTTCGGAAGATACACGCTTATTTTGGGAGACTCCCAAAAGATGCCTATACATTCGTACCATTTACGGCTGTCCTCAACGCGGATGCTGAGCGTTCCGTTCTCTGCGCTTAGCGCGTGCTTGACTTTATCGCTCTCGCGGCAAACGACACGGCTCTGTCCGTCCTCGGCGATTAGAAAGGATATATCGGCAGTATCGGCAAGTATTGATATATCGCTGTAGGAATTATCAATATTATATTCATTGGTTTGCAGCTTTTTTGTAGACAGAATTGAAAAATCCCATCCGCCCGCAGCCATTGCGCACACGAAAAGCAAAGCGCCCAAGACTATCAAAAGCAAAGCAATCCTGCTTAAGGTTTTAACTCCTCGCATTTATATATACCTCCTTTTAAAAAGCTTTATTGCGCCAAGTGAGAGCCGTTTGGTTAATTTTAACGCTACACGGGTCAGGGCCTTGGTGCCTATCAGAACAAAAATCGCAAGTCCTGCCAGAGCAAGAGAGGCAGCAAATAAAGCGCATCCGAAAACGGCTTTCCCTCTAAACACAAAGAAAATACCGCCTATCACTCCAACAAGCGAGGAAATCACGGATGCGGCAAATACCGCCCAGAACGAGATAATCATCGCGTACGCACAGTATCTATCTCGTATTTTTAAATATTTTACAGTCTTATACGTCTTCTTCCGAAAAGCCGCGATATTGCCAGATTATATATGTCAAAAGAATAAGGCATCCTATCGTGATGATTTGCGCGCAATAGGTAGATACCAGAAGCATACCTTGAGAATTAAAATAAACGTTGGCAACAGGGATAAGGATATGTAATACAGGTATAATCCAAAGTATACAGGGTGCTGAAAGCTCCTTGGTCATAGCTCGCGCGAATACGAGCCACAGTATAACGGATACTGCTAAAGAAGCGAGAGTGAGCCACTGATATACATTCTCAAGGAAGAATAGAAAGGCTTTTTCCGACACGGCGTGATACCAAATGGGGGCAAGCGTCTTCAGGAGCGCCGATAGCGCAAGAAGAAGCATTTTGACAGCGCATACGGAATAGAGCAAGCTCCCTTTTTTAATCTGTGACATAATATGAGACAAAACGAGCCCCAAAAGCACAATCGACAGTAATTGCAGGCTTTCTTTTTGTAAGTTCACCAGCTCCATTGCCGTATGCGTGTTGGGAATCTGTTGTAAATTACCGCTTGCGAAATGGATATATACACACTGAAGCACAGCGACAATGAACTCAAGGGTAACGAGCACGAGCATAGCAATTCTCGTGCCAAGGGCAAAGCGTTTACCGTTAATGCTGTCATAAGAGAGCTTCTCTACCAATGAAATGAAAAAATATTCGACGGAAAGCCCAATTGCCGACCCGATATAGGCAAGCAAAATCGCAAGCGCTCCCACCCAAGACTCATTTACAACAAGCTCCCAATATGCGGCAAGCACAAACGGAATCAGCAAGCCAAGCCACAATCCGCCAATAATCGTCAGCACTTTGCCGTAGTATCCGAATCCTTTTTTGTCAATAAAGCTATAATTGAAATTGATTTGCTTTGTCTTGAAGGCGTAGAAAAGATATAGGTACCCAATCAATTCAAGAAGCATCAAAAGATGATTATTACTTTGCCAGCCAAGCATTTGCTCGCTCGTGAAGGGAATAGTGAGAATATAAGCTCCAAGCACGGTGAGAATAAACGCCTTGCCTGCTTTTTTGTAATAATTATGACGGGCAAACGATATTCTTTCATCACCGTTTTTATTAAATCTGATTGTGCCAATCAAGAGAATACCAATTCCGAGAAGCAATATCACACATTCGGTATAAGTTACGATTGAAACAAGCGCATCCATCATAATAAGCATTACAGTTCTGCTTATTACGTACACCAGCGTTGTCAGCACGGCAAGCAATATGCCTTTACCGTAAATTTTTCCACATTCGGCATTGATTCGTTCATCATTAAACATTTTATTTCTCCTCCCAAAACAAATCATTTAACGTACAACCAAGCACCTTGCAAATATTGCGGCATAATCCGATAGTAGGGTTGTAATCGCCGTTTTCAATCATATTGATAGTTTGACGAGAAACACCGATTATTTTAGCAAGCTCTGTCTGAGACAGGCACTTATCCTGTCGAGCTTGTTTCATTTTCTCGTTCATAAGCCCCTCCTTGTCAATTATATTTGACACTTTAATTATAGCACGGCACTTCTTATTTGTCAAGTATATTTGACAAATTATATAAAGGAGTGATGCCGTGCTGACAAGGATATTATTATTTACGAGGAAAGTCCGCTCGGGTAAAAATGATACTGTTTATGACTACGGTTGCTTTGCTTGCCAGGCGATTTGCCCGTTGACGATTGTATATTTTACAGAAGAGGCTATTTGTAATGGATTGCCGTCATAAATGACTATATCGGCATCCTTCCCTTCTTTTAAGCTGCCTAATCTGTGATCTACACGGCATATACGCGCTGCATCAATAGTAATTGCGCGCAATGCGCCCCATTCGCTCATTCCTTCCTTGACGGCAAGCGCGGCGCAGAGTGGGAGGTATTGAATCCTTGATACGGGATGATCTGTGGTCAGCGCAACCAAAACGCCCGCCTTCTGAAGCACACCCGGCGTTTTGAAATCCGAAAGGCTGACCTCGTCTTTGCTTCGAGATGCCAGAGAAGGACCCACGATAGCCGGATAAGCGCTTTCGGCAATGGCATCGGCAATGAGATGGCCTTCGGTGCAATGGTCAAGCGTGAGGCCTAAACCAAATTCATCTGCGATGCGAATGGCGGTGAAAATATCGTCCGCGCGGTGCACGTGCGCTTTCATCGGTATTTTTCCCTCAAACAGTTCCCGATAGCACTCCATAGCAAACGTTTTCTGAGAGCCGCTACCGTTGTCAAAATATTGCTTTGCAAGAGTTAATTCTTCTCGAATTAAGGATGCAATTCCCATTCGGGTAGAGGGGATATTTCCATTTGTTCCGTAGTTTGTCATAGGGTTTTCGCCAAAGGCAAGCTTCATAGCGGCGGGTGCCATAACCACCATATCGTCGATTCGTCTGCCGTGAGCTTTCACGAAAGCAAACTGTCCGCCGATTGGATTTGAGCTTCCCGGCCCCACCATCAGGCTTGTGATACCGGCAGCCAGCGCGTTGTGAAACGCACCGTCCATCGGATTGATTGCATCAATGGCACGGATGCAGGGGGTGATAGGCTTGGTTCCTTCGTTACATTCATCACCTTGGCTGGTCTTCTTCTCTTCCGAAATTCCTATATGACTATGCGCATCGATAAAGCCCGGATACACTCGCAGGCCTGTGGCATCAATAATTCTCATACGCTCGGTGGGTATTATTTTTTTTGCAATCTTAATAATTTTTTCTTTGTCGATTAGTAAATCCGCATAAGCTTCTTCTTTCGTTTCCATTGTGAAAACCAATCCGTTTTGTATTAAAAGCACTTGAAGGTCTCCTCGATTTTTTATGTATATTTTGTCCGAATACGGTTAAAACTATGCTTGTTACCAAATCAAGAAAGGATTTTGTTATGAACAACAATCAAAACAACCAGAACTACCAGAACAGTCAGAACAACAATTCTCAGAATAGTCAGAATAACAATTCTCAGAATAGTCAGAACAACTCTCAGAACAATCAGAATAACAATTCTCAGAACAGTCAGAACAACTCTCAAAACAACA
>JAZRNI010000070.1:0-3136 GCA_045648105.1 Eubacteriales bacterium
TGGCCTCCGACTTGAGCAAGTTCAGAATATTGAGTAGGTGACGGATATGAAATTTATAAACATCGGATTTGGAAATATGGTAAACGCGGGCAGAATTATAGCGATAGCATCGCCCGACGGAGCGCCTATAAAGCGTTTAGTCTCGGATGCCAAGGAGGATAACCGCGTAATCGACGTATCCTGCGGCAGACGCACCCGCGCCGTTATCATTACCGACTCGGAGCACGTCATACTTTCCGCAATAGGAGCGGAGACAATTACAAACCGCCTTGCAAGCGACGGCGAGATGCAAGACGAAGACGGAGAAGAATAATTAAAAGAAAGTGAGATATAAAAATGATTCATCCAACAATCGAAAAGCTTTCGAAGGGCGAGTTTAACTGCTATGAGCTCGTCGTGGGCGTTGCTAAATGCGCGCGCATAGTTACCGACGAATACGTCGAGCTTAAAAACAAGGCGCAAAAGCTCGTTGATGACCACGAGACCGACAAGAGCGTCGGCGCTTTGATACCTTCGGAATACAAGGACCAGAAGGCGGTAAAAATCGCCGTTTCAAGACTCGAAGAGGGAAGATACAGAATGATAAGACCTGAGTAAACTGCTCAGAAAACGAAAGGGGTGATACGATGTTCTGCGAAATATATCTTCTCGATGCACCGTATCACATTGATAAGTCCTTTGACTATGCTCTCACTCTGCCTGTAGGGGTTGGGGGCATAGTCAAAGTGCCCTTTGGCAATGCCAACAAATTACGCATAGGTGTAATCACAAAAATCAAGGAAAGCTCCGATGGAGAAAGGGTGAAAAGCGTTCACTCCGCACTCAACGAGCGCTATTTTCTCAGTGAAGAAATGCTCGGTTTATGCTTTTTCTTAAAGGAACACACCCTTTGTACCTTTGGCGATGCGGTAAAAGCCGTCTTGCCACCCGGGGCACTGCGAGAGCACGAAAACGTCAGATACGATAAAACCTGCCGCCTCATAATAAGCGCAGACGAGGCGCGCGAGCTTCTTTCGCGACGCGGACGGGACGGAATAAGAAGCGAGGGCCAGAGAATCCTCATCGAATTTCTCATAAAAAACGAAAGTGCCGACTGTGAGCTAATACGTGAGATGGTCGGTGTCAGCTCGGCAAACGTCAAGGCACTCGCAGATAAGAAAATAATCGAAATAAGTCTTAGCGAAAGCTATAGAAACCCCTACTCGCAATACAAAAATCCAAACAGAGAGGAAATCGTCCTCACCCGTGCGCAAAGCACCGCCTACGAGGCAATAGAGGAGCTTTATAATGAGCCCTCGGCAAAGGCGGCTTTACTGTACGGAGTAACGGGAAGCGGCAAAACAAAGGTCATAATCAAGGCAATAGATAAAACCGTATCGGACGGCAAGAGCGTGATTATGATGGTGCCCGAAATTGCCCTCACACCACAGACGGTCTCTATATTTTGCAAGAGATACGGTGAGAGAGTCGCGGTAATACATTCCTCACTCTCGCAGGGTGAGAGGCTTGATGCCTACCGCCGTATTAAAAACGGAGACGTAGACCTCGTTATAGGCACGCGGAGCGCGGTTTTTGCCCCTCTTTCCAACCTCGGTATGATAGTTATCGACGAGGAGCACGAGTATTCCTATAAATCCGACAGTAACCCCAAGTATCACGCGCGAGACGTGAGCGCTTACAGGTGCGGTGCGAACAACGCGCTTATGCTCCTTGCCTCGGCAACTCCCTCGCTCGAAAGCTTTTATAAAGCTAAGAGGGGCACGTATACACTCGTGCCTATTACGGAAAGGTACGGCGGATTTTCACTCCCCAAGGCGGTAATCGTCGATATGCGTGAGGAGGTGCGCCTCGGTAACGTCACACCGATAAGCGACAGACTCTTAAACGAGCTTGGCGCAAGCTACGAGCGCGGTGAGCAGTCAATTCTTTTCCTTAACAGACGAGGCTTTAACAGTCACGTAAACTGCAAAAACTGCGGCGGTGTTATCAGCTGCCCCAGATGCTCGGTCTCTTTAACCTACCACACCTCTAAAAGCGGAGGTAAGATGCTGTGCCATCTATGCGGTTATACACAGTCCGTAGCCCGTAAATGCCCCTCCTGCGACTCCGATAATCTTTCATTTTTAGGCTTCGGTACTCAAAAGGTTGAGGGCACACTCGGTGAATATATCCCCGACGTAAGGGTTATGCGTATGGACGCAGATACCGTAAGCGGTAAGATGGCGTACGACAAAATGCTCGACGACTTCAGAGCCGAGCGGGCCGATATATTGCTCGGTACGCAGATGGTTGCCAAGGGACACGATTTTCCAAAGGTAACGCTCGTTGGCATCGTTCTGGCGGATACCTCGCTCTACGTCAGCGACTTCCGCGCAGGCGAGAGAACCTTCTCGCTTCTTACGCAGGTAATAGGCAGGGCGGGCAGAGCCAGCGACAACGGCACTGCGGTTATTCAGACCTACGCGCCTACAAACGAGATTATAAGACTTGCCTGTATGCAGGATTACGATAAATTCTACGAAGGCGAAATTGCTCTCAGAAAAGAATTGCAGTACCCGCCGTTTTGCGATATGGTTTCTCTTACCGTAACCTCAGACTCCGAGTCGTCGCTTCTTTCGGCATCGGGCGAGCTTTCGCAAAAGATAATAGAAAAAATCAACAGCACTTATTCAAAATATCCGTTTATAGTCTTTGGACCCTTCGAGGCTCAGGTCTATAAGCTTAACGAAAAATACAGAATGCGCACGGTGGTGAAGTGCCGTCTGTCGGCACGCTCGCGAAAGCTCTTCTCGGAGCTGCTCTGCGAGTTCGCGGCAAGACGCGACGTGAGCCTATCGGCAGACCTTAACCCCCTTACCGTGTGAAATTAAACCACAAAAACCTATGAGGTAGAGAACAATGGCAATACTTAAAATAGTTAAATTTGACGAACCGATGATAAGAAAGATCTCCCGCCCCGTGGAAGAGATAACCCCGAGGATCGAGAGACTTATCGACGATATGATAGATACTATGCGCGCGGCAGGAGGTTGCGGACTTGCGGCAGTGCAGGTCGGTGTGCTTCGCCGTGTAGTTGTTATCGAGGTTGAGGACGGCAAGGTTTACGAGCTTATCAACCCAAAGATAATAGCGTATG
>JAZRNI010000071.1:0-3782 GCA_045648105.1 Eubacteriales bacterium
CTTTGTAAAGCCCACCGTTACGATTGAAGGCTACAAGGGCATTGAGGCTGAGAAGAAGGTTGCCGAGGTAACTGACGAAAATATCAATGCTGAGCTTGAGAGAGTCAGAGAAAGAAACGCGAGAACTATTGAGGTTACTGACAGAGCCGCACAGGAAAAGGACACTGTAAACATCGATTTCGACGGCAGCGTTGACGGCGTTGCGTTTGACGGCGGCAAGAGCGAGGGTCATAGCCTTAAGCTTGGAAGCGGAAGCTTCATCCCCGGCTTTGAGGATCAGATCGTTGGCAAGAATATCGGTGACGAATTTGACGTTAACGTAAGCTTCCCCGATGATTACCACGAGAAATCTCTTGCAGGCAAGGCAGCTGTATTTAAGACCAAGCTTAACGCAATCAGCTTCGACGAGCTTCCTGAGCTCGACGACGAATTTGCAAAGGACGTTTCGGAATTTGATACTCTTGCTGAATATAAAGAAGATATCAAGGCTAAAATGGTAAAGAGAAACGAGGATAAGGCACAGGCTGAATTTGAAGGCGCTCTCGTTGACGCCCTTATTGAAAAGCTCGTCGCTGAAATTCCCGAGCCTATGTTTGAGATAGAGACCGAGAACTTCGTACGCGATTACGATAACCAGCTTCGCGCTAACGGCCTTGACCTTAACACCTATTTCAAGTATACCGGACTCACTCTTGACTCTGTACGCAAGGAGATGCGTCCGAGAGCGGAAAGACAGGTTAAGGTAAGACTTGCACTTGAGAAGATTGCAGAGCTTGAGGCACTTACGGTTACCGATGAGCAAATCGAAGCTGAGTATGCAAGACTCTCTACCGCTTATAATATTCCTCTTGAAAACGTTAAGGGAATGGTTCTTGCAGATGATATCAAGGGCGACCTTCTTATCACGCAGGCCATGGACCTTGTAAAGGAAAACGCAAAAGTTAAGTAAGATATTCTTACAAATAACAAGCCGACTGTCGAAGACTTCCAAAACGCTTTTGACCGTCGGCTTTTTGAAAAATGAGTCGGAAATCGACAAAAGGAGACAAATATGGCACTTGTACCAATGGTGGTGGAACAGACATCGCGCGGTGAGCGTTCGTACGACATTTATTCGAGACTTTTAAACGACAGAATTATATTTTTATCCGATGAGGTTAATGACGTCACAGCGTCGCTTGTTGTAGCGCAGCTGCTGTATCTTGAGGCTCAGGATCCCGATAAGGACATCTACTTATATATTAACAGTCCCGGCGGTTCTATTTCCTCAGGTATGGCGATTTACGACACTATGAACTATATTAAGTGCGACGTATCGACGATATGCGTAGGCATGGCGGCATCGATGGGAGCTTTTCTGCTTTCAAGCGGTGCGAAGGGAAAGAGATTTGCACTTCCCAACTCAGAAATAATGATTCATCAGCCTCTCGGCGGTATGCAGGGTCAGGCATCGGATATCAAAATTCACGCTGATCACATTTTAAAAATCCGCGCTAAGCTCAACAGGCTTCTTTCGGAGCAAACGGGCAAGCCCCTCAAAACTATTGAGAACGATACCGAGAGAGACAACTTTATGAGTGCGGACGAGGCGTGCGCGTACGGCCTTGTAGACAAAGTTATAACCAAGAAGGAATTATAATATGCCAAATGACACAAAGCAAAAAAAGCGCGAATGCTCATTCTGCGGAAGAAACGAGGATGAGGTAGCGCTTCTGCTTCCCTCGCGCGACGGCTTGAGCTATATTTGCGACAGCTGTATCGGCGTATGCGCTGATTTTATCGAGGAAGAGTTCTCCATACAAAGCAAAAGCCAAAATAACGGAGAGCTTTCGCTCGAAACTCTGCCCCGCCCTATGGACATCAAGGCTATGCTCGATAGCTACGTCATCGGTCAAGACGAGGCAAAGGTTGCTCTTTCGGTAGCAGTATACAATCATTACAAGAGGATATTAACTCTTAAGAAAAAGAGCTCAAGAAAAAGCAGACGCAAATCTGACGTCGACGAAAGCCTTGAAGACGAGATAGAGCTTCAGAAATCCAACGTCTTACTGCTCGGTCCTACCGGTGTTGGAAAGACGTATATCGCCCAGACCCTTGCTAAGAGCTTCAAGGTTCCCTTTGCAATCGCGGATGCAACCACACTTACCGAGGCAGGATACGTTGGCGAGGACGTGGAAAACATACTCTTGCGCCTTATTCAAGCTGCGGATTACGATATTGAAAAGGCCGAGCACGGTATTATATACATTGATGAAATAGATAAAATTTCGCGCCGCGGAGAAAATCGCTCTATTACGAGAGACGTCTCAGGCGAGGGAGTACAGCAGGCGTTGCTTAAAATACTTGAGGGTACGGTAGCTAACGTACCTCCTCAGGGCGGACGTAAGCACCCAAATCAGGAATTTATCCAGATAGACACTAAAAACATTCTGTTTATATGCGGCGGTGCATTCGACGGCATAGAATCGATTATTGAGCAAAGAAAGGGTGCTCAGCAGATAGGCTTTTCCACGGAAAAAACCACGAAGAAGGAACGCTCAAAGCAGAGCGCATATAAGGACGTAATCGCGCACGACGTCGTGAAATACGGTCTTATACCGGAGCTTGTCGGCAGACTCCCTGTTATAGTATCTCTTGACAATCTCGATGAGGCGAGCCTTGTACGTATTCTAAAGGAACCCAAAAATGCGCTCTACAAGCAATATCAAAAGCTGTTCGCTATGGACGGAATCGACCTTCAGTTTGACGACGATGCCTTCACGGCAATCGCAAAGCTGGCTATTGAAAGGAACACGGGCGCGCGCGGACTGCGCTCCATTCTTGAGTCGGTAATGATGAATGCGATGTATACCCTGCCGTCCAGAGACGACGTTAAAAGCGCAAAGGTCACCGCCACCACGGTAAACGGTGACGGAGAAATAGAAATCGAAACTAAATAAAAAATGGCAGAGACGCTTTATTACACGTAGCGCATCTCTGCCGTTTCTTTATTTTACGTAGCTACCGTCCACTTGAAAATATTCGTTGAGAAAATCTACTATTGGTATTATAATGATGGCCAAAGCACTCCAAATAAGAGAAAAAAGCGGGCAGATTTGCCCAAGCAAATTCAAAGGCTGGTCGCTGTAATCCCAAATTTTCATATCGAATATCACATTAAAGAGTATTCCAAATAAAAGCTCTATTGCGGTTACCGCAAGTGAGCAAAGACCTGCTCTTATAAAAACGGAGCTGTTTTTGAAGCGTTCTTCGATTATCGAAAACAGTATTAAGGACAGACCGCCCGCGATGACCATAGTTATATGCGTTCGTGCACGCCATAATAGCTCTATGATTGCATATCCGCACCCGCCTATAAAAAAGAGACAAAAATTTTTCTTTAATAAGCGCATAAAAATCCCCCCTTTTTTTATTATTTGCCTCTCGCAAAGCAAATATACAAAAGGGGGATTTTCTCTATACAATTATCGGCATATGAGCTGACTTTCTGTACGAAAGCGGTGTTGTGTCCATATACTGCTTAAAGGTTTTATTAAAGTAGTTCGGGTTTGAAAAGCCGGTTGCCTCGGCGATTTCGGACACGGGGATATCCGTTTGG
Organism: Eubacteriales bacterium; assembly: GCA_045648105.1. Taxonomy (GTDB): domain Bacteria; phylum Bacillota; class Clostridia; order Oscillospirales; family CAG-272; genus UBA1740. Next base: position 3,599 of record JAZRNI010000071.1, read on the forward strand.
AAAAGGAGCTTCAGCGCCCTGTTAATACGCAATGCGTTGATGTAGTCTATCGGTGTCTTGCCTATTGAGTCCTTAAACATTCTCGTAAAGTAATCGGCAGAGACGTTAATCATAGACGATAGCTCCTCAACGTAGATTTTCTTACAGAAATTCTCGGCTATGTATTCTATAATTGGTCTTAGCC
>JAZRNI010000072.1:0-5746 GCA_045648105.1 Eubacteriales bacterium
CAGTGCTTGTCAGGAAAAATTACAAGTCATAGATGAGCATTAAAAAAAGCTCCCTTGTTTAAAGGGAGCTGACGGTATAGGCTGCCGGGGGGAGAGTGCGTGTATTATAAAATCATAAAGAGGTTGCTTCAAGCGCGAAACGCATTTTATTCTTTTAGCTTCCTTTAACCAATTCGCCGACATCGACAGAGAAGACATCTGCAAATGCCACAAGCTCTATATCTGTGACGAAACGCTTTCCACACTCAATTCTCTGAATTGCATTTTTATCTACGTCGATACCGATGAGCTGCATCTTATCTGCAAGTCCCTTCTGTGAAAGCTTAGTTCCGAACCCAAGTCTTAATTTGCGAATGTTTTCACCGCACAAATTGTTTCTGCCGCCGTTCTTGTTTTTAAACATTTTTTATCCTCTTTGACATTCAGTGATTGACAAATTTATTATATTGTGTTACAATACAACAGATGACATTCACTAGATGTCAAAAATGATTATTATTGTTTAAAGGGTAAAAAATGAGAGATAAAAGTGTCGGAGTAATCAAGGAAATCGATCAACTCGGGAGAATAGTAATCCCAAAAGAAATGCGTGAACGTTTTTTGCTCGGTAAATTAGTCGAGGTAACGCTCACGAAGGAGGGTGTTCTTATTCGCAATCCTGAATATATGCTTGTAAAAATTTCACAATCAACAGAGGAAGGTTAACGGAGGTTTAAAACCTCCGCGTTTAGAAAAAACTTTCCTCCGGAGGAAGGCTATATTACCGCCCGACAGTTTACATATAAGGTGCATTTTTATCCAATCGACAAATGTCAAGATAAAAGGACAGAGATCACGCACCGCCCTTTTCATACTATATTTTTTCACCCGTAAAGCCGTTTTCAGTAAGGCGGTATATCTCCTTAAAGCCCATCGAGCTTAAAAGCTCGCGCCCCTCCCTGAAATAGCAGTCAAGAAAGCGCATATCGTGGCAGTCGGAGCTTATTACCATCTTGCAGTCAAGCTCTGCCATTCTTTGCAAAATAAATTTCGCAGGGTAGGGTGAGCTTTTCCAGCCCCTTGCTACAGCGCCCGTATTCAGCTCAAAAAGGTCTTTTTTCTTTCTTATTTCATCAAGAGCCTCAATTGCAAGATTTTGGTATTGGTGGCTACCCGTGTTAAAAAATTCCGCATATTGTTCGTCAAATTTGCTTATTACGTCAAAGTGAGCGACAATATCAAAATCAAATCTGTCCTTAAGAGAGGCTACTCTTTCATAATAAGCGCGGGCATATTCGAGCGCGTTGCCCGAAAAATCGTTTTCCAAATGGGAAAGAGCGATGCTCGGCGCGTAGTCATACTCTATGGGAGTGCCGTCGCTTTTTTTCGCGTAATGAACCGAGCCTATGGTGTAATCAAAGTCCTTGGGGTCTACGAGCCCCTTTGAATAATAGTCAAGCTCAATGCCTAAAAACACGTTGATTTTTCCCTCGTACTTATCTTTAAGAGACCTGATTTTTTTAATATAGCCTTCCGTGTCTGCTTCAATGTCCGACTTGAACTCCGTTACGGCGTGGTCGGAAATGCCGATAGAGTCAAACCCGAGCTCAATCGCGCGCTCAATTATTTGCTCCGGAGTGTCCGCTCCGTCCGAAAAAGTGGTGTGTGTATGTAAATTTTGCATTGGTTTCACCTCTGTTAAATCATACGGAAATTTTATCACAAAACACCGAGGCTTGTCAACGTTTTTTTAAAACAAGTAAATTTGTGTCGAAAATTTATTTTCTTTTATTTAAGATATATTGACATAGACATAAAATTATGTTATAATTTAATGAAAATAAAGAAAGAGAGATAAGGGATGAAGATTATTTTTCGCGATGCGCTTGTTTATACAAACGGTACAATCGAAAAGCAGACCATGTTTTTCGATGGCTCTTCCATTTCTCCCGTATCATCTTTCGGTGGTGATTTGTCTTTTTTTGACAACGCCGCCGTTGTTTATAATACAGCTGTTTTTCCCGGCTTTTGCGATGTGCACGTTCACTTTCGCGAGCCGGGCTTTTCTTATAAAGAGACGATAGCGGGCGGCTCGCTTGCCGCGGCGGCAGGGGGTTATACCGCGGTTATGACGATGCCGAATCTTTCCCCCGTTCCCGACAGCGTCGAAAATATAAAAGCTCAGCTTGATATAATAGAGCGCGACAGCCTTATCCCGATTTTTCCCTACGCCGCAATCACCCGCGGCGAGGCGGGGCGTGAGCTTGTGCCGATGGATACTCTTGCGGACTATGCGAGGGCGTTCAGCGACGACGGCAAGGGTGTGCAGGACGACGGTGTGATGGAAGCCGCAATGCAAAACGCAAAGCGTCTTGACCGAATTATCGCTGCACACTGCGAGCTTAACTCTCTGTTGAACGGCGGATATATACACGACGGCGAGTATGCCAAAAGGCACGGGCACAGGGGTATTTGCTCTGCAAGCGAATACGAGCAGGTACGGCGGGATATTGAGCTTGTCAAAAAAACGGGCTGTAAGTATCACGTGTGTCACGTCTCCACAAAGGAGAGCGTAGAGCTTATAAGGCAGGCAAAGGCCGAGGGCGTTGATATCAGCTGTGAGACGGGACCGCACTACCTCGTGCTTGACGAGAGTAATCTTATTGAGCACGGACGGTTTAAAATGAATCCCCCTCTCCGCTCCAAGGAGGACAGAGATGCCTTGATACAGGGAATAGCGGACGGCACGGTGGATATGATAGCTACCGACCACGCGCCTCACTCGGAGGAAGAAAAATCTCGCGGACTTGAAAAGAGCGCAATGGGTGTCGTCGGACTGGAAACCGCCTTTGCGACTATGTATACTTATCTTGTGAAAACGGGAATCATAAGACTTGAAAAGCTCATAGACCTTATGTCAACAGCGCCCAGACGTCGCTTTGGAATTGACACGGATACGGGCTTCAACGTTTTCTCTCTTGATAAAGAATATAAGATAGACTCAAACAAATTTCACGGCAAAGGACGCGCTACACCCTTTGAGGGTATGGCGGTCTACGGAGAAAATCTGCTTACCGTGTATAACGGAAAAATAATTTATGAGAATTTAAAGCTAACGGAGGATAAAAAAGATGCCAAAGAGGACTGATATTAAAAGAGTAATGATTATAGGCTCCGGTCCAATAGTTATAGGACAGGCTGCTGAGTTCGATTATGCAGGCACGCAGGCTTGCCTTGCATTAAAGGAGGAGGGCTACGAGGTTATACTCGTAAACTCAAACCCTGCGACAATTATGACCGACACTCAGATTGCCGATAAGGTGTATATGGAGCCGTTGACTCTGGAGTACATCGCTAAAATCATAAGATACGAGCGCCCTGACGCAATAGTTCCCGGTATCGGCGGTCAGACAGGACTTAATATGGCTATGCTCCTTGAGAAGAAGGGTATTCTTGCCGAAAACGGCGTAATGCTTCTCGGAACGTCAAGCGATAGCATCGAGAGGGCAGAGGACAGGGAAAAGTTCAAAACGCTTTGCCAGTCCATAGGCGAGCCCGTAATTCCGTCCGAAATCGCAAATTCTCTTGAGGAATGTATCGAAAGCGCTAAAAATATCGGCTATCCCGTAGTATTGAGACCCGCATTTACCCTCGGCGGTACAGGCGGCGGCTTTGCTTATAACGAGGAGGAATTAAAGCTCCTCGCCGTAGGCGCGCTCAGTGCATCTCCCGTAAATCAGGTTCTTGTCGAAAAGAGTGTTAAGGGATATAAGGAAATAGAATTTGAGGTAATGCGCGACAGCGCGGATAACGCGATAACCATATGCGGTATGGAAAACATTGACCCTGTCGGTGTACACACCGGAGACAGTATCGTTGTAGCGCCCATTATGACGCTCAGTGACCATGACCTTAAGATGCTCAACGATTCGGCAATCAAGCTGATACGCGAGCTTAAAATCGAGGGCGGCTGTAACGTTCAGTTCGCGCTCAACCCCGATTCGTCTGAATACTACCTCATAGAGGTAAACCCCAGAGTGTCGAGAAGCTCCGCGCTTGCGTCAAAGGCAAGCGGATATCCAATAGCGCGCGTCACGGCAAAAATCGCTATGGGTATGACTCTTGATGAAATCGAGCTTTCGGGAGCAAAGGCGTCTGTTGAGCCCGTTCTTGATTACGTCGTTGCGAAATTCCCCCGCTTCCCCTTTGATAAATTCACCAGCGTACCGAACACTTTGGGTACACAGATGAAGGCGACGGGCGAATGTATGAGCATCGGCTCAAATCTTGAGGAGTGCCTGCTTAAGGCAGTCCGCTCGCTCGAAATCGGCGTTTACCACTTTACTATGGCAAAGTTTGAGAATATGTCAGACGCGGACAAGCTTTCCTATATTGAGCAGTTCCACGACGATAATATATACTGCATCGCAGAGCTTATGCGTAAAGGCCACAGCGTAAGCGAGCTGCACGAAATAACCAAGATAACGGAGTACTTCCTGCTTTCGCTTGAAAAAATCGTTAAGATGGAAAATAAGCTTAAGAGCAAGGTAAACGATTTAAAGACTCTTAAGGAAGCCAAGAAAATGGGCTTTTCCGATAAAATGATAGCAAGACTCTGGGGCACGGACGAGCTTTCTGTTTGCGAGCTGCGAATTGATAACGGCATAGTTCCGGTATTCAGAATGGTAGATACCGCCAAGGCGGGCGCGTATATTCCGTATTTCTATTCATCGTACGAGGGAAAAAATCAGTCAAAGCTCACCGACAGGAAAAAGGTGCTGGTGCTTGGCGCAGGTCCTATAAGAATAGGTCAGGGCGTAGAGTTTGACTATTCCACCGTTCACGCGGTAAATACCATACGCAAGGTCGGTTACGAGTCTATTATCATCAACAACAACCCCGAGACGGTCTCCACCGACTACACAACGGCGGACAAGCTTTACTTTGAGCCCCTGACCGTTGAGGACGTAATGAACGTAATCGCGTTTGAAAAGCCCGAGGGTGTTATCACCTCTCTTGGCGGACAGACTGCTATTAACCTTGCCGAGCCCCTCGCTAAAAGAGGTGTAAAGATTATAGGAACGGACTGCGATGCTATTGACAGAGCGGAAAACCGCGATACCTTTGAGAAAATCCTTGAGGAGCTTAATATTCCTCAGCCTCGCGGCAGAGCAGTTACAAAAATCGAGGACGGCGTCAGAGTGGCAAAGGAAATCGGCTATCCCGTTCTCGTCCGTCCGAGCTTCGTGCTTGGCGGCAGAGCTATGCAGCTCGTTGGAAACGAGGAACAGCTCCGTCACTATCTGCGTACCGCGGTTGAAATTGACGAGGATAAGCCCGTGCTTGTAGACCACTATATTCAGGGTAAAGAGGTAGAGGTTGACGCAATCTGCGACGGACGAGACGTTTTCGTTGCCGGTATAATGGAGCTCGTTGAGAGAACGGGTATACACTCGGGCGACTCAATAAGCGTTTATCCCGCATTCTCAATCTCCGACAAGGTAAAGGGCAAAATCCTTTCCTACTCCAAAAAGCTCGGCATCGGCATAGGCATCGTCGGTCTTTTCAATATCCAGTTTATAGTTGATGAAAACGAGGACGTTTATATCATAGAGGTTAACCCACGCTCATCAAGAACCGTTCCGTTCCTTTCAAAGTCAACGGGATATTCCCTTGCCGATATAGCTACCGAGGTAATTCTCGGTAAGTCCTTAAAGGAGCTTGGTATTTTCGACCTTTATCCCGAGGAAAAGAAGCGCTGGTACTG
>JAZRNI010000073.1:0-3802 GCA_045648105.1 Eubacteriales bacterium
TTCACCCCTGAAAACAACGGCTGACTTTACACTCTCACTGCCTCTTGCTGCCCATGTGGGCGATAATGAGCTTTTGGAGTGCTGTATCGACGTGTATGACACGGATTTTACAATAGAGAGCGACGGCGTCAACGTTACCGCTCTTGCGAACGTAACGCTTAAAATATTTAACACGGGTAGCACCCAAATAGTGAAATCAATAGTGAAGGGTGACCCTGTAGTTAAGGATAATTCTTCTGTTTTCACGGTTTGCTTCCCCGAAAAGGGTGAGAGCCTTTTCTCCGTAGCCAAGCGTTATAATACTACAAGAGAACGCCTTGCGAGCGATAATTCTCTCACTGCTGAAACAGGCACGTCAGCTGACTCACCGCTGCCAAAAAGGCTGATAATTACTTGATTTTGTAAACTAATATTTACATAAAAAATGCGTACTCCGATTTTGAGGGTACGCATTTTTTGATGTATTCTTTAAGTTGCGCTCATTCTTGTTCGAGCCAGCTTGGTCCCGCGCTTACGTCTACCGTAAGAGGTACTGATAGGGTAATCGCGTTTTCCATTTCGCGCTTTACAAGAGCCATGCAGCTTTCTTTGTCTTTTGTGTTGCACTCAACAATAAGCTCGTCGTGCACCTGCATTACGATTTTTGCGTCCAAGCCTTCCTTTTCCAAGGCACGGTAAACGTTTATCATTGCAAGCTTCATGATATCAGCTGCCGCGCCCTGAATGGGTGCGTTCATTGCTACGCGCTTGCCGAACGCACGCATAATGCCGTTCGAGGACTTAAGCTCGGGTATATATCTGCGCCTGCCCATCGGTGTCTCGGTGTAGCCGTTTTCGGTAGCTTCATTTACGACACGCTCAAGGTAAACGCCTACCTCCGGGTAGTTAAGCATATAGCTTTTGATGTAGCGAGTCGCTTCCTTCGGGCTTGTGCCTATGTCCTTTGAAAGGGAAAAACCGCTTATGCCGTAGACAATGCCGAAGTTGACAGCCTTTGCCTTCTTTCTCATATCCGCGCTTACCTCGCTTTCGGGTAGCGCGAATACCGCAGATGCGGTTTTAGTGTGAATGTCGTCACCGCGTATGAACGCCTCTCTCATATTATAGTCGCCCGATATGTGCGCGAGCAGGCGAAGCTCTATCTGTGAGTAGTCAGCGTCTATAAGAACGTATCCCTCTTTGGGGATGAAAAATTTGCGCATAGCGCTTCCCATTTTCGTTCTGATAGGGATGTTTTGCAAATTTGGCTCTGCGCTCGAAAGTCTGCCTGTTGCTGTAAGCGCCTGCTTGAAATCCGTGTGAATTCTGCTGTTTTCATCGGCAAGACGCGGCAAAACCCCCGCGTAAGTGCCCTTCAGCTTAGTAACCTGCCTGTATTCGAGAATATCCTCAATAATCGGGGAATATGCGCGTAATCCCTCAAGCGTCTCCGCATCGGTGGAATATCCCGTTTTGGTTTTCTTCTTTTCGTGCGGAAGTCCCATCTCGACGAAGAGAACCTCCCCGAGCTGCTTTGGGGAATTGATATTGAACTCGCGGCCGGCCTGTATATATATCCGTGAGGTAAGGTCGTTTGCAAGCGCCTCAAGCTGGAGCGCAAACTCGTTCATTCCGTCACAGTCTATTTTAAAGCCTGTTTCTTCTATTTGTGCGAGTACGTTTATAAGGGGAATTTCCAAAGCGTCAAGTATAGATTCACCGCCGCGCTTTTTTACCTCGTCGCGTAGCTTCTTTTCGAGTAAAAGCATAAGGGCGGGGCAAGGGGCGTCTGCCTGTGACTCAATGTCGGAAAAGTCTCTTAGCAGGGAACTGAAATCAGATGGAGCCTTTGCGGGGTTTATCACGTACGCATAAAGCATTAAATCGAGCAAGATACTCTTTTTAAGTGACACGCCCCTGGACTTGAAGGAATGATAAAGCCTTTTTCCGTCAAAGCAGACTATCCTCTTTCCGTCAAAAAAACCGTCAAGCGCCGATATGTCTCCGCTGTATCTCAGCGATTTACCTCCAAAGGATAAATAAATGGCCTCGTCTTTCTCGTAAATTGCGAGTAAATCCGTACCCGTGTTAAGAATTTCGTTTAAATCTACGTCTGCAAAGCACTCGTTAACAGCGGTTTTTTGCATCTTTTGTTCATTGTTGTCTTTGCTGAGTGAGAATTTTGTTATAAAGGAATTAAGCTCAAGCTCGGTAAACTTTTTGTATAGTCCCGCCTTGTTCATTCCGCGGTACTTAACATCCTCCAGTGATGATACGATCGGTACGTTTTTATCTATCGTTACGAGCTTTTTCGAAAGATACGCCATATCCTTGCTCGCGATAAGCTTTTCCCGCACGCCCTTTTTGATCGACGGGTCATCTATATTCTCGTATATTCCGTCAAGGCTATTAAACGTCTGTATCAGAGAGGATGCGGTTTTCTCGCCAACGCCCGCAACGCCGGGTATATTATCCGACGAATCGCCCATAAGCGCCTTCAAATCGATAAATTGGTGGGCTTCGATGCCGTATTTTTCACGGAAGCTTTCCTCATTCATGAGCAGAGTTTCGGAGTTTGTAACAAGCAGAACGGACACTCGGCTGTCGATGAGCTGTAACAGGTCTCTGTCGCCCGAAAGCACGTAGCTTTTTACCTCATCGGCGCACCCGTGCGCTAAATTCGCTATAGTTCCTTGAATATCGTCCGCCTCGTAGCCCTCAAGCTCAAGTACGTTTATACCCATAAGAGAAAGACATTCCTTTGCGGGCGCAAACTGCGCCCGAAGCTCGTCCGGTGTCGCGTGTCTGCCCGCCTTATATTCGGGGTACATCTTGTGGCGGAAGGTTGGCGCTTTTAAGTCAAAGGCAACGGCTGCGTAATCGGGAGCTATCGCATCCATTTGCTTTGAAATTATATTTATCATACCGTATATTGCGTTTGTCGGCTGTCCCGAAGCCGTACTGAGCGGGCGTATTCCGTAAAACGCGCGGTTTATGATACTGTTTCCGTCAATTACAAGAATTTTTTTCATTAAGTCCTTAACCGTCCTCTTGTGTTGATAATTGTTCTATCTTGTCTATAAGCTCCTGCTTTTTGATTTCCTCTTCCTCAGCCTTCTTTACGTCCTCCTCGGTCTTGTCGATGTCGGCAATATCGGAAAGCGCTATCTGGTTTGGTATATCTTCAAGCTCGGATTCGTCTGTGACGTCGGGCTCGTTCTCTTTGATTGAAAGCTGACGTGCCTGCGCTGAGTCTATGAGTACTTGCATTTTAGGACTTATCCTGTCGTTTAAAAGCTCTCCTGTCACGAGTGTTCTGACACTCAGAAATACGAACAGTGAAAGAGTCAGAACGGTCTCGTATATGCTGTTTGATGCCAAGTTTCCTTCTATAATATAATATATAAGGGACGGAACTGACGAATAGGCGCAAAGCAGAGCTCCGATAAATCCAAACGCGATATATCCGTGCCAAATTGCGCGTCCCAATGACAGGCGTGTCTCGTAAAGAAAGAATACCGCAAGGAAGAGATATGCCATCTCGTCAACAAGCTTGTTTGGCGCGTTGAGGGGAAGTGCTGTGTTGAAATAAAGATACGCGGTGTATACCGCAAAAAACAGTACCGCCATCAATGAAAGATTTGCTCGCGCGCGCATTGCGTGCGCGCTTGCCAAAATGTTGAGAGCGAAGTAAAATATGCACGTCAGACTGAGAAGCGCTATGAGGACGAGCATTGTAAAACTGATTTTTCCGCCCTCTGAAAGCTCAATTCCCTCGTTTATGCGCGATACCGTTTCCTTTGCGGAAAAGATAAACATAAAT
>JAZRNI010000074.1:0-5365 GCA_045648105.1 Eubacteriales bacterium
CCCCCGTGTCACTTTTTAAGCTCTTAAAGGCTGTAAACCGCCCCGAAACGGTTGACCTTGGACTCGTTGCGGTTCGCCCTGAATATCAGAATACGGGCATCAACGCGGTGATTATAAACTGTCTTGTCGATATGCTGATACAGGGAGAGGCTAAAAGGTGCGAAACCAACCTTAACCTTGAAACGAATACGGCAGTTATCGCACAATGGAAGCACTTTACCGCCCGTCAGCACAAGAGACGCCGGTCATACGTAAAAACGATATAAGGAGTTATATAAAATGCTTGAAAAGCTCACACAGATACTTGTTAAGGTTATTCCCGAGCTTGAGAATATGGAATTTAACGAAGGCTCGAGACTCATTGACGACCTAGGCTTCGATTCACTCGCTATTATGATGATGTCTATGGAAATCGAGGATGCATTCGGCTTCAAATTCACGGAATTTGTTAAATTTGACACCGTTGGTGACGTATGCCGTTATCTTGAAAGCAGAGTATAATACCGAGAATATAAGCAAATTTTAATCCCCTTAGAGAGACAGACCTTCGCAAAATTCGAACGTTCTCTAAGGGGATTTTTAAGTCCTACAAATCGTCAACGTCCTGTACGGGCACTTCGTCGGGATTTTCAGGCGTGCCCGTATATGAGCCGAGCGGATCGTTGTTTTCGCTTTTGAACTCGCATTTTCCGTCATTTTTGTCGCATTTTTCTTTCTTTTTCATGATTTTCTACCCTCCCTCCTTAGCTATTTTTTCATACTGATACCGATTTATGTATTTCCCGTTTGCCAATGTTGACAATTATAAGCTAAAATGTTATAATAAAGCATAATTTATCAAAAGGAGCCTGTAGCTTATGAAAAACAGAATAATAAGAGCTGTATTGGCTCTTTTTATCATAATTTTTGCCTTTTCCGCCGCGCTTACCGCAAGCGGCGTAAATATAGATTATTCGCGCCCCGGCTCGTCTCATACAGCAACGCTTTATGCCGGCGACCTTATTGAGGAGCTTCTTTCCGTTAGGCTTTCCGATGCCGAAAAGCGCTATCTTAGACTGTACTGCGACTTTTCAGTGACCTTGCCCTCGTCAATATCCTCGTCATACGTATCGGCAGAGTACAGTGAAGACGCGAAAACTCTTACCCTTAGCGTAAAGCCCCACGTGTACGAGCTTTCGGACGGCACGGGAGTTAAATGGATACCTAAAAAAGCAGTTCTTTGGGATATGGAAGCGAGCCTTACGGAAAACGGCGGAGTGTACCAATGCTCGTTCGATGACGTCGAGGCATACAGCGACAACACAAAAAACGTCGTCCTTGTGGATTTTGAATACGATATCAGTATTTCTGCCGAAGCGTTCAACTCATTTTTAAATAAGGCGTATTTTGATATCCCCTCGTTAAGGGAGGAGCATCAAAAGAAAACCGAGGAGTATGAAAATGCCTGTCTTTTGTATGAAAAGAACAAGGTAGAATATGCCGAGTATCTCAAATCGCTCTCAGAATATAACGCTCAATACGCTCTTTACGAAAAATATCTTGAGGAAAAAAGAGTATACGACGAAAAATACGCCGAGTTTGAACGGTATAAAGAGGATCTTAAAAAGTACAACGATGACCTTATAGCCTACGGCGTGTATGAAAAGGCGCTCGAGCAATACGAGGCAGACTACATTTCCTACCTGCGTTATCTCGATAATGCGGAAAAATACGACGAGGAAATGTCTAAATACCAAAAATATCTTTTGCAGATAGAGACCGTCAGGGCGCAGCTTAAGGTTCTCGACCAGATAAAAACCTCCGTAACACCTCTTAAAAGAAGCACGTACGGCGATATTATGGGCGGCACGGTAACAAGCGTTATCGATAATAAAACGCTGATAGTAAAGACGTTCGGCGTTAAAGCAGAGGTCGTAGACCTCGCGGGTGATGCTACGGAAAGCCTGCGCGAGCTCTTTACCGACTACTTTTCATTTAAGGAAGAGCGCGATAAGTATGCGTATTACGTTATGAACTGCGAGTCCTTCAGGGATAATTTTTCCGGTCTTCTCCGTGCTCTTGATAGTCTATACCACAACGAGGGCGTAACCGACACCTTGAGAACGCAGGAAAAAGAAGAAAAATACGTAATTTTACTGGCTCAGCTTTACAAAATAACTAACGCGCTTACTGACGGTACGGTATATAGCTATGACGGCACCTACGCCTTTGACCAAAGCTATAAAATTCAGAATTTTTACTCCAAATTTCCACAAAATGACAGCTTTTACGATAAGTACGTCGTCTCCAAAAAGCCAAGCGAGGTTATAACGGAGGAGGATTACTACGTTGATTCTGAAAGCTCTGAGCCTCTTGCCGGCGGTTATCCGAACGAGGTTATTGAGCCCGAAATACTCGTTACCGAGGAGCCTGTACGTCCTGCCTATATGAAAACGCCCGCAGAGCCCGAAGAGGTTGCTGAGCCCGAGCCTATAACAGAGGTCAAGGAGCCCACGAAGCCCGGTGAGGTTTTTGAAATGGCAGAGCCGGAGAAATACGTAGCGGACGAGGCAATTCTCGGCATTATTGACGAGAATTTCACTCTTACCCTAAGAGACGAAATAAAAAGCGACTTTATTTCTACAAAACGCATAAGCGTTAAAAAGCAATTTATCGGAGCCGAGAGCGTTGGTGTTGTATTTCACGATAACGACGGCAACGAGATTTTCTCCACCCCCGTAGACAAGGGAACTATGGTGGATTTTTACGGCAAGCTCCCCACAAAAGCCGAGGACGAGGGCGCAACGTACGAGTTTGAATGTTGGGTCGACGAATTCGGTGTGGAGCAAAGCCTTGAAACGGTAGAAAAGGATATGTTTCTTTATCCCCGCTTCAAAAAAATTCTTAAACAATTTGAAATTACGTGGATTATCGAGGATACGGAAATCAAACAGACCTACGACTACGGCGCGCTTCCGCTCTGCCCGATAATTCCGCAGAAAAACGACACTCTTAACACCTATTTCACCTTTGACGGATTTGACATCGAGCCCACGGCAGTCACCAAAAACGCAAGCTACACCGCAAAATTCAAGGAAAATTATTACGTTGCGTATTCAAACGGACTCGGGGCATCTATAAGCTATGAGGACGGCGAATGTACCGTCGATGCATCAAAAAATGATGATACGCGCTATGACATTTCAAGTCTTGTTACAAAAATCGCAGGTAAGTACTCTCTGAAAATACTTACCCGTTACGGTGACGTGTCATTTTCGTATTCCGATACCGTTGCCCTTAAGAAAGAGGGAATAGGGAGCTTTGCTCTGCTCGTAAATATGGTTGGCAACGGCTCGTACGAGTACAAAATTTCTCTTTATAACTCCTCGGGCGAGGAAAGCGTCGGCAGGGTAAGCGCTACTCTTGATTTGCCGTGCAGAGTTCCCGACGCGCAGAGAATGATTTTGTATTATTATTCTAATGAAGAAAAAAAGCCGGTAAGCTATACTCTTGACGGCGCAAGCGTGCGCTTCAAGGCAGGCGCAGGAACGAAGTATTTTGCAGGCTGCGAGTATTCCGTTACCGTTATCCCGTGTGAAGAATTAGCCTTTTCTGCGGACAAAAAAACCGCGATGTACGGCTCCACGGTTTACGTAAGCTTCACACCTAAGAAGGGCATAGAAATCAACGGCACGTACTACGTGAGGGAAAACGGAGAGAGAGTATATTTTGAAGGCTGCTTTACCCTTAACGAGAATGTTACCGTAGGCATTGATTACCGCTACACGGAGTATACGGTCGTGTTCGTTTCCGACGGAAAAATAATAAGCTCCAATACCTACCGCTACGGTGATATGCCTGTATCTCCGCCGAACCCGAAAAAGCCGAGCGATGATAAATACAGCTACAAGTTCATCGGTTGGTCGCAAGAAATCGTACCCGTAAGCGAGGACAAGACTTACGAAGCAAGATATTGGTCCAGCCCAGTGCTGAAAGAACCCGAAAAGCTCATACAGATAGCCGACGGCATTATGCGTTATATACTTCTTGGCTCGTCGCTTGTCTTCATTTTACTCTTTGGTGGGGTACCGTGTGTAATTATCAGCGTCAAAAATGCGAAAAAACGCAAAAAAGCGCGCAAATAGATGAAAACCCATCCGGCAAGGCTGCAAAATTGGATAAATAACTAAGCTCGTATTTGTGTAATAAGCCCAAATTACACACTTACGAGCTTTTTTTGTTAAATTTTATTGACAAATAATTACACGGGTGCTATAATATTGTTTAAAGAATATTTATTTTGAAAAATATTTCGTGAAATAAGAAAGAGAAAGGTTTGGTGATTTTATGAGAAATTTCACTAAGAGAGTAATAACTCTGTTGCTTGCGATTTCGCTTGTTTTCAGCATAGTGGCTGCGACTGCCGTTTATGCAAATGACAGCAATGCGGGCAATAACTCCGATTCCGTCACGCCCCCCGCAGGCTCGGGCGAAATATTGGGCAGTGCGATTAACGGCTGGTGTGATATCGTTTACACCGCAACCGGAGTCGAAGTAACACTGACTCCCGACAGAGAGGCAATCCTTGGCATAACAGAAGAGCAGCTTAAGGAGATTGTCCAGGTCGTTATCGATGCCGCTAAGGTACTCGTAATCGACGACATTAAAAATCAAATTTTCGGCGGCTCCGGCCCTCAGTTTGATGCATCTGAGGACGTTAGCGGATTGAACGCGGATAATCTTTGGACGATGGCCATCAACGGCTACATCAACAAAAATCCCGATAAATATCCCGACGGTGCTGAAAATTCATACGTGCTTTTCCTTCAGGACGCAATCAAGGATTCGAGTGACGCGGTAATAGGCGATTTCATCGACTTTGCTTGCAGACTTATCGAGTCGGCTCTCGCGCTGGGCGCCATTTCGGTAGAGCAGCTTCCTAAGGCAGAGGATATCGAGGATAAGATAGTTTCGATATTTGACGAGAAGGTAGACGAATTTATTTCGACCGCGCTTCCTCAGTATACCGATGAATATCTTGAATACCTTGAAAACGGCACACCCTGCTCAAATTCAGCTATACAGAACCTTATAACTGAGCAGGTTCAGGAGTACATAAAGACGGCTGTTAACAATTACGTAAACAACGGCTTCGTTGCAGACGAAAACGATATTGTGAGCAGCTCCATTGCTAAGTATCTTGACAAAGAAATCAAGACTACGGTAGACGTCTACATAAAGAACTACGCAAACAACGAGCTTTCCAAGAACCCCGAAAATCTTAACGAATTCATCGAGGCATATTTCGATGAGTGCATCGAGGAGATACTTGATAACTGGCCAAATCCCGTTGACAACCCCATATCCAACATTGCACACGAGGATA
>JAZRNI010000075.1:0-2600 GCA_045648105.1 Eubacteriales bacterium
CTCAATGGGGCAGTCTTGAGCTTGCAAATCAAGGACTCGATTCCTTTCAAATCCTGCAAAACTACTACGGAAACAACATTGAGATTATAAACAACGTGCCGGTCGAAAATATACCGCAAAGCGCGCCTCAGATCCCCCTCCGAGAGGGAGATACGGGACGGGACGTTGAGCTTATACAGCGTAAGCTGAACAGAATTTCAGTTAACTTCCCGGGCATACCGAAAATATACCCTGCCGACGGCTTTTTTGACGTGAGTACTACCGAAGCCGTAAGAAAGTTCCAAGAGGTTTTTAATCTTACAACGGACGGTATCGTCGGACGTGCGACGTGGAACTCTATACAAATGATTTACAACGGTGTAAAGCAGCTTTCGTCTGTAAACTCCGAGGGCTTACGGCTTGAGGACGTATCAACGCAGTATACCGATATTCTGAGGCTTGGTCAAAGCTCCCCCGGCGTTCTGGCGCTACAGTACTACCTCGGCTACATTTCCCTATTCGTAAACAGCGTTATCCCTACGGCAATAGACGGCTCATTCGGAGAGGCAACGCGCGACTCTGTAATTTCTTACCAAAAGACCTACGGATTTTCCGAAACAGGCGAGGTCGATGAGATTTTGTGGAACAGTATTCAAAACACCTATTATTCTCTGCTTGACTCGATTGATTACAGATTTTCCGAGGGCGCAACGCTTCCCTTTCCCGGTCGCGTACTGCGCGTGGGTATACAGGGCGAGGACGTGCGCGCTTTGCAGGAATACTTGAATTATATCGCGCGAACCTACACGGAAATACCGACGGTAACGGTAGACGGCGACTACGGAGCGTCAACAGCAAATCAAGTACGCGCGTTTAAGGAGAGATTCGACATTCCGGGCGATCCCGAGCGCGTCTCAGCGCAGACTTGGTATGCGATAACCGACATTTACAACGACCTGTACGAGGGTAATCTTGTAAACGCGGGGCAATTTCCCGGCTACGAAATATAAATTCTGTAAGGAGACTGTATGTATTACACAGACGATAAAAAAAGCTACGTTAAGGAAATACAAAAATACCTAAACGTGTATGCCGACAGTAAAGGTGACTTGCTCTTGCGTGTCCCTATTGACGGTGTGCTTGGCGAAAAAACGAGAGGGGCAATCAGAAATTTCCAAAAAAGCCACGCACTAAAGGAGAGCGGCATCGTAGACCGCACGACACACGCAAGTCTTGTAAGAAGCTACAAAAACACCCTTCTCTTAAAAAGCATCAGTAAATACGTAATAACCAAAAACGGCTTTCCCCTCAAGCTGAATATGCAAAACAATGACGTTATGGCACTGAATATGATACTCGAGGAGCTCTCCGGCACGTACGGCATCACCTCTGTAAACCGAACGAGATACTTTGATAAATACACCGAGAGGGCGGTTCGGGATTTACAAAGGATATTCGGATACGAGGAAAGCGGAATTGTTGACAGAGTTCTCTTTGACCGACTTAAGCGAGAGTTAAATTTATCAAACGAAAAAAGATAGCAGCTCCGTTAAAATATCTCGATTTGGGAATAATTAGATAAAATCTCAAGGGGTGTTTTATGAATAGCAGATTTACGGAAATAGCGGAAAGAGGACTTAACAACGCAGTTTATATTGCCGAGCAGCTTGGCCATACCTATATCGGAAGCGAGCATATTCTTCTCTCGCTTTCAAAAGAAACCGGCTCAAGCGTATCGGCAGTTCTTAAAAAGAACGGAATACTCTACTCTCAAATTGAGAATGCTATCAAGGAATATTCGGGTGTAGGCGCAAAAACCAAGCTGACCCCAAAGGATATGTCTCCAAAAGCACGCAAAATCGTTGAGGACGCCTACAGAATTTCACTGAGATACAGCGCTCTAAGGGTTGGTACGGAGCACATTTTGCTGGCGATAATCGAGGAAGGCGAAAACGTAGCTTTCAAACTGCTTAAAAATATGTGTGACGATTTCAGAAAAATCACCGATGATTTAATGGAAATAGTAAAATCAAGTGAGCAACGGCTTGACTATAAAAAAGCTAAAAAGGAGCAAGACGGCGTACTTAGCCATTACGGCAAAAACCTTACCGCTCTTGCAAAGGAAGGCAAGCTTGACCCCGTTATAGGAAGGGACGCGGAGACCGAAAGGCTCATAAGAATTTTATCGCGGAAAACCAAAAACAATCCCTGCCTTATCGGTGAGCCCGGAGTTGGAAAAACCGCTATAGTTGAGGGGCTGTCAATAAGAATCGCCAAAGGAAACGTACCCGAGCGACTGCTTAATAAACGTATCTTTTCACTTGATTTGACCGCGATGATAGCGGGAGCAAAATACAGGGGCGACTTTGAGGAAAGAATAAAGGCGCTTATCGCCGAGGCTGCAAATGATAAGTCGGTTATTTTGTTTATAGACGAAATACACACAATAGTAGGCGCGGGCGCGGCAGAGGGCGCTATTGACGCGGCAAATATTTTTAAACCTGCGTTGGGCAGAGGGGAACTGCAAATGTTGGGGGCCACCACCCAAACGGAGTATCGCAAGTATATTGAGAAGGACCCGGCCTTGGAGCGCCGTTTTCGTCCTGTTACGGTAGAAGAAC
>JAZRNI010000076.1:0-1976 GCA_045648105.1 Eubacteriales bacterium
TCTCTTTTCAAACCTCGGCTGGTATTTCGTTTCATCGGTCGTCTCGACGGTAATCGAGCTTGCAACCTTCTATGCTTTAATGCGCCTTTGCATGTACTGGGACTTCGGCGCTGCCGCGCTCATTGCCCTGATTCCCACGATAGGCGCAAGGGTAATTTCGTCCTTATTCAATTTCACCTTTAATTTCAAATTCGTATTCAAGGGGCAGTCAAAGCGCGCAATTTACCGATACTATTTCCTATGGTTTTTACAGCTGTGCACGTCCTACGGCTTTACTACCCTTTTAACGTATCTGTTCCATATGCCTCAAGGCTGGGACAACAACCTTATATCGCTTATGACTACCGTGTGCAAGGGTCTGTTCGACTTCACACTCGGTATGCTCTCGTATCAGATACAGCAAAGATGGGTTTTCGCATCTCCCGTATCAAAAAAACACCGTTTCTACGGACCTTATCTCAGATTCTGGAGAGTTATTTACAATATTTTCGTAAAGCGGTACAGAAGCTACGTTATTCCAAGCGAAAGCGAGCCGACGGTCTACGTGTGCCGCCACCTGAATATGCACTGCCCTATAAAGGTGTGCCAATGTCTCGGCTTTGACGTACATATGTACGTTCTTTATAAGTTCTTTACCTTTAAGGATGCGTACAGGCAATTTTCGACCTATACCTTTACCGCACGTCATAACGTACGCGGTATAAAGAAGTTTTTTGCTAAAATCGCATCGTTCTTTGCGGCAATCTGGATCAAGGGCATTATTAACTCGACGCAGTCAATTCCCGTATACCGCGGAAGCAGTGAAGCCATCAAAACCTACCGTAAGTCTATGGAATATCTTGAGAAGGGCGAGAATATCATGCTCTTCCCCGATATAGCCTACACAGCAAGCGATGAAGAAAAGAGCGATATTTACACAGGCTTCCTCTATATAGACAAGCTCTATAAGAGAAAGCACGGTAAGCACCTTAACTTTGTAACCGTTAAGGTCGACGACCGCAAGAAGGAAATCGTCGAAACAGGTAAGGTAAGATTCCGTGATGAGCTTGACTTTAAAGAGGATATGCCGAGAGTGGCTGAGGAGATTCACAATCTTCTTATGAGCACCTGACGGCGTATTTGGGCATAACCAAACGAAAAAAACAATTTAGTTTTAAATTCAATTCACTAACATAAACAGTACAACGTTGAGGAAAATCAAGGCAGCGGTACAGATTTGTACCGCTGCCTTGATTTTTATATTTAATTTAAAGTGTCGCAGCCATAACTGCCTTAATTGTGTGCATACGGTTTTCCGCCTCGTCAAATACGATAGAGCGCTCGCTCTCAAATACCTCGTCGGTAACCTCCATGCAGTCTATGCCGAATTTTTTGTATATTTCCTTGCCGACCCCCGTGTTAAGGTCGTGGAACGCAGGCAAGCAATGCATAAAGCGGCACTTCTCTCCTGCATTGTTCATTATGTCCATAGTCACGCGATACGGCGAAAGCTCCTCTATGCGCTCCTTCCATACCTCGTCAGGCTCACCCATAGATACCCAAACGTCAGTATAGATAACGTCAGCACCCTTGGTTGCCGTAATGGGGTCACTGATAAATTCAAGAGTACCGCCACTTCCCTTGGCTATTCCCTCGCACTGTGAAATTAAAGCCTTGTCGGGAAAATATTTTTCGGGAGCACACGCCACGAAATGCATACCCATCTTTGCGGCGCCAACCATGAGCGAGTTGCCCATATTATAGCGCGCATCTCCCATATAAACGAGCTTTTTACCCTTAAGCGAGCCGCAATGCTCCTTTATCGTCAGAAAATCCGCAAGAATTTGCGTGGGGTGAAATTCGTTGGTAAGTCCGTTCCATACAGGCACAGCTGCGTATGCGGCAAGCTCTTCGACGATTGCCTGTGCAAAGCCGCGGTATTCTATACCGTCGTACATCCTGCCAAGGACACGTGCGGTATCCGCAATGCTTTCCTT
>JAZRNI010000077.1:0-6978 GCA_045648105.1 Eubacteriales bacterium
CATTATAGCAGCAGCTATCATTAAAAAGCCAACGCCAATGCTCGAATCAATCCCTAAGGTGCCCTCCGTTGCTCTGTTGATGATAATAGAGAGAAACTTAGGCATCAAAACCTCGCCTACAACCTCGACAATCATACAAAGCGGACCGAGCACGAAAAAGGGCCAATACGGCTTAACGTACTTAAACCATCTTTTCATTTTCTTCCCTTTCTAGTACAGTATATATAAAATTATACACATTATTTTTTCAGTGTCAAGAACTTGGCATAAAACTTGACAAATAATACAAAATATGTTAACATATTTTGTAGAGTTCGGAGGTAGAAATATGATTCAAAGCACCTTATGCTATCTACAAGAGGGCGGCAAGTACCTTATGCTTCACCGCACGAAAAAGAAAAACGATATGAACATCGATAAGTGGCTCGGCGTCGGCGGTAAATTCGAGGCGGGCGAGACTCCCTACGACTGCGCGCGGCGCGAGATTTTTGAGGAAACTAATCTTACGGCACAAAAGCTTGAATACCGTGGGATAGTCACCTTCGTATCCGATGAATACGGAACGGAATATATGCACCTTTTCACCTGCTCCGACTTTTCAGGTAAGCTTGCGCTCGACTGCAACGAGGGCGAGCTTGTGTGGATAGACAAAAAAGAGGTTTACAGTCTCCCCATCTGGGAAGGTGATAAAATTTTCTTTGAGCTGCTTGATAAAAAAACTCCGTTTTTCTCACTTAAGCTTGTCTATAAGGGAGAAAAGCTTGTAAGCCACACCTTAGAGCTTTAATATGAAAAGAGAGGGGGATGCGCCTAAAAAAACGTGCGCTTCCCCGCTTTTTCTTTTCACCCGTATTCCTTTCTTTTGTGATAGGAAAATTCCTCGTCCGCAATTTTTACGTCAATTGGCATATCGCGTATTTTTACGTCAAGCAAGGCAATTTTCGTGTAGCTGAGCTCATCCTCACAGTAATCGTAAATTTTTCCGTCCCTTTGATTAAAATAGCAAATCACGTGCTTGTCACACTCTCCTTTTGGTACGTTCCCCTCTGAAAAATAGCCGTAAGCGACCCGCTGCCCCCTTATATCGTATTGACAGGCATCTGAAACAAGCATTCCCGAATCCGAGCAATACGGTAAATAAAGGAGCTTATTTCGGTTAAACGTGTCGAGCTCCTCTCCGTCGCACACAGACGTTGCGTGGAGCGCGTGCATTACCTCGTCCCACATAACGAGATGCGATTTTTCCATATGCCCTATCGCTGTTTTGCTGTCACCGTATCCGCACCATATACCCGCAAGGTAATAGGGCGTAAAGCCTATAAAAAGCCTATCCAAATCATTACCCGAGGTGCCGGTCTTACCTGCAGTATCAACAAGCGAGCCAAGCGTAATTCTTTTAGCAGTTCCCATCTCCGTTACGTCTGCAAGCATAAGTGCCGTTATCTGTGCCGTATTTCTCGAAAAGACCCCGTTTTGCTTCTGCTCGTTTTCGTATAGGATTTCTCCGTGTGAAGTACAAACCGAGGTGTACGAAATTCCCTCAAAATAATCCCCCTCGTGTGTAAATACGCTATATGCTTCAGTTAGTGCGCGAAGCGAGACGCCATTTGTCAGCTGACCGAGCGCCAGCGGCGCTAAGGCTATATCCGATAAAACGGCTCCGCTGCTGCTTTTTTGGTTCTCAACTAAAGTATCAAAATGAAGCTTGTTTTTTAAATCTCTGTAAAGCTTGTTTTTGTCAAGCGTATTAAAAATGCGTGTAGCTACCGTATTTTTCGAGGCGCAAAGCGCATCGTGCAGGCTTATGCCCCCCTCGTACACACGCGGATAGTTGCGCGGATATTCGAAAATTTCTCCGTCTTTTTCCACAAAGGAAACGGGGCTGTCGTCGAATATACTTGCCCAGTTGTATTTTCCGCTCTCAATAATCGGCGCGTACAGAGATAAGGGCTTTATTGACGAGCCGGGCATAATAAGGGTTTCGGCATTGCTTATTATTCTGTTGCCGCTTTTCTTGCCCTTATCGCCTATTATCCCCCTAAGATATCCGCTCCTTGAATCGTACACCGCCATCGCGAGCTTTAAATTATCATCCACGGTAAGATTATCCGGATTTTCAAAGTAGCTTTCCAAAACCGTCTGCACCTCTATATCCATAGTTGTATAAAACTCCAGCCCTCCGTTTAAAATCATCATACGCACAGCGCTCTCGCTTATATTGTGCTTCTTTGAATAATCGGCACAAAAATCGTTACACACAGTCTCTACAAACCACGGATACACAGCCTCAAAATAATTTCTGCTCTTATTTAAATCTACTTTTTCTTTAATTGCCTGCTTATATGCACTATCGCTTATATATCCCGCATCAAGCATTGAATAAAGCACCACGTCTCTTCTGTCACAGCTCCCCTCAAGACTCGCAAACGGATTATACCGAGACGGCGCGTTGGTAATTCCTGCGATAAGCGCCGACTCCGCAAGGCTAAGCTCGCTTTGGTCCTTGCCAAAATAATATTTCGATGCAAGCGACACTCCCGATATACCGTTGCCCATCGGTACGATATTTAAATATAGCTCAAGTATTTCGTCCTTCGTGTGATTTTTCTCAAGATTTGTCGCCCTTAAAATTTCGTCAATCTTGCGTTTAAGTGTGTTCTGACTGTCACCGCTTATATTTTTTATAAGCTGTTGAGTTATTGTAGACGCACCGAAACGGCTCCTGAAGTGAAACAGCGAGTTAAGCGCGGCAAGGAAGGTTCTTTTTGCGTCAAATCCCGGGTGAGTATAGAAATTCCTGTCCTCGGTAGCTATAAACGCATCCTTGATATGCGGATTGACCTCGTCAATAGAAAGCCACTCCTTCTTCGTGCCCGAATTGTAAATCGTGTAAAACTCAACAGCCGTATTATCCGTGTCTACGTAATAAAACCGCGTAGGATTTATCTCTTGAGCTGACAAAAACAGAAATTCGTCCCTCGAAAAATCTATAGCGCGTGATGCATAAACGGATATTAAAATGCTGATTAAAAAAATCCCGATCAAAAAGATTTTAAATATTTTTTTCATAAAAAACTCCGCAAGGCATTTTTTTTAATCTTGCCTTACGGAATTGTTTTTATTCTGCTAATAATTTCCGGAAATGTAATATTAATATTCAATACTGTTAAGATATAGGCCGCACGCAGGCGCTGTCGGCCCCGCATTTATACGGTCGCGCGACTCTATTATGGACTTTATATCCGTGGGAGCTATTCTTCCAAAGGCAACCTCAATCAACGTTCCCACAATTATCCTCACCATATTGTAAAGAAATCCGTTTGCCGCGATTTTAATTTTTATTAGCTCTCCCTCGCGCGCAAGACTCAAATAATGAATGCAGCGTACCGTATCGACCACGGACGAGCCCTCTGACATAAAGGCTGAGAAATCGTATTCGCCTACGAAATTCTCTGCCGCACGGCACATTTTTTCAAAGGCAGACTCATCAATAATTCTTGTTAAAAGCCATGACCTACCGTAAAAAAACGGATCCTGTACCTTTGCGTTTCTAATGATATAAAGGTACTCCTTTGATTTTGCATCATACCTTACGTGAAAGCCTGAATTGCACTCTTTTGCATAAAACAAGCATATATCACTCGGCAGAAATCTAGAGATGGCAACGGGTAGCTTTTGTGCCGGTGTAGTTGCATCATCGTTTTCCACAGTAATTGCAAACTCGTTTGCGTGTACTCCCGCATCGGTACGGCTACAGCCTGTTATGCGTGTGTCCGAGCCGAAATATTCGTAAAACGCGCGTGAGAGCTCACTCTGCACGGTCCTTTTATCAGGCTGAATCTGAAAGCCGTGAAAGTCCGTTCCAAGATATTTTATTTTTGCAAAATATTTCATAGGCTACACCCTATAGAATAAAATTTTGTTTATAAGCTGTTCGTTCTCAAGTATGGGAGCATATACGCGCGCAAGGATAAGAAGCGCGAACGCTGCGAGTGTAAAAATAAACGCAAGATAATCCCGGGAACGAAACTCCAGCTTTAATAGCTTCGTTCTGTTTTTGTCGCCCCTGTAGCATCTGCATTCCATTGCTGTTGCAAGCTCCTCCGCGCGCTTGAACGACGAGACGAAAAGGGGTACAAGTATGGGAATCAAGGCCTTAGCCCGTTTAATCAGTCCGCCCGAGGAAAAATCCGCTCCGCGCGATTTTTGCGCGTTCATAATTTTTTCCGTCTCCTCTACAAGCGTAGGAATAAATCTTAACGCAATCGTCATCATCATTGCAAACATATGCACGGGCACCTTGATTTTCTTTAAGGGCTTAAGCAAGGCCTCAAGCGCATCGGTCAAGGAAATCGGAGACGTCGTATAGGTCAAAAGCATACTCGTACCCACGATAAGTATTATAACGCGCGCCGACATAAATACTGCCCTTATAATTCCCTCGCTGTAAATATTTAAAAAATAGAAATGCAAAAGAGGCTCACCGTCTCCCTTGGTCATAAAAATATTAAGAAGAGAGGTGAATATTAAGATAAATATGATTGGCTTAACTCCCTTTAAAATCACGCGAAATGAAATTCTGCTGATAAAAATCATAAGTGCCGTAATGAGCGCGAGCGCAAACAGCGCAATCGGGGTGTTTGCAATAAAGGTCGCAACGATAAACAACGTAGAGATTAGTATTTTACTTCTTGGGTCCAGTCTGTGCAGAGGTGAAAATCCGGGAAAAAATTGACCGAGTGTAATATCAGAAATCATTTTTTTCACCGCCTATACACTTAATTATCGCATCGCGCACGCCCTCTACCGTATAGAGCTTGCCCGAAAGCGGCACTCCGTTCTCAATAAGCGCGTTTGCGATTTTTGATATTACAGGAATATCAAGGCCTATATTCGAAAGCTCAAGGGACGAGGAAAATATCTCGTCCACGGTTCCGCTCTTAAATACCCTACCACCATACATAACAACGACGTTATCGCAATAGTATGCCATATCCTCCATCGAATGGCTTACTAAAATAACTGTTTTTCCCGTTTCCTCTACGTAACGGCGCAGTCCACCGAGAATCTCGCGCCGTCCTCTTGGGTCAAGTCCCGCAGTCGGCTCGTCAAGCACGAGCACCTCAGGGCGCATAGCTATTATTCCCGCAATGGCAACACGGCGCTTTTGTCCGCCGGAAAGCTCAAAGGGGGATTTTTCGAGCAAATCATCGCTGATACCCGTAAACCCTACCGCCTCGTTGACTCTTTGTCCTACCTCTTCCTTTGACAAGCCCTGATTGCGCGGTCCGAAGCCTATATCAGCGCGCACAGTCTCGTCAAAAAGCTGATACTCGGGGTACTGCATCACAAGTCCAACCTTGAATCTGACCGAGGCGATTTCCTTCGGCCTTGCCCATATGTCCTCACCGCAAAGCAGCACCTGCCCCTCCGTCGGCTTATTAAGTCCGTTAAGCAGATGAACAAGGGTAGATTTACCCGAGCCCGTATGACCTATAAGTCCCGTGATTTTTCCCTTTTCAAATCCAATATTTATATTATCAAGCGCTATCTTCTGAAAGGGCGTTCCCTTACTGTAAACGTAAGATATTCCCTTTAATTCAAGTATATCCATTTTTTACTCACTTTTTTCTTTATGCAATAAATCAAGAAGCGCATCAATGCATTCCTTCTCGGAAAGCTCTGATTTATCCTCTATAATTCCCATTTTCGAAAGCTCGTATATAAGCTCCCTTGACTGAGGCGCCTCGAGTCCCACCGAGCGAAGCCTCTCTACGTCGCGGAAAACCTCTTTCGCGCTGCCGTCAAGCATTACCTCGCCGTCGTTTACGACTATTACCCTGTCAGCTCTTGCCGCTTCCTCCATATAGTGCGTAATATTAAGCACCGTAATGTTTTCCTCGCGGTTAAGTCTCTCCATAATAGCCACAACCTCGTGTCTGCCCTGAGGATCAAGCATTGCAGTAGATTCATCAAAGATGATAACCTGCGGCTTCATTGCAATAATACCCGCAATAGCAATTCTCTGCTTCTGTCCGCCCGAGAGCTTGTGAGGTGCGTGTAATGCATATTCGGTCATACCTACAAGCTCAAGCGAGGAATCAACTCTCTTGCGTATCTCATCACGAGGAAGTCCGAGGTTTTCAGGACCAAAGCCAACGTCCTCCTCAACGACGGTCGCAACGAGCTGATTATCCGGATTCTGGAAAACCATACCGATTTTTCTGCGAATATCAAAGATATCGTCTTCGCTAAAGTTCTCGTCGGTAATGTCCTTGCCATCAATATATATTTTGCCCACGGTAGGGGTAAGTATCATATTAAGAAGCTTGGCAAGAGTAGATTTTCCCGATCCGTTATGACCGAGAATAGCTACGTATTCACCGCGGTTGATTTCAATATTAACCGCCTGAAGCGCGGGAATTTCCTCGGAAATCAGAGTGTCCTCATCATATCCGTTCGAATAAACGAAACCAAGGTTTTCGGTTTTAATAATACAATCTTTCATCTTTTATCCATTCTTATTTTTTAAAGGTGACTCTTACGCTTGAACCGCAAGGAAGTGCAAGTCCTGAGTTATCAACGGGGAGTCCGAGCTCATCTGCCTCGGAATATCCTGTTCTTTTCGACAAAAGGCGTACCGAGGTTATGTATTTCATTGTAGATGCCGAAAGTCCGGTTGTGTAGGAATTAAGCAGGAAGAAGAGGGGTTCATCAGAGAGCAGATTGGCTGTAAGCGCAACGAACTCGTCAATATTCTCCTCTATCTTCCAAACCTCACCCGTAGGTCCTCTGCCATACGAAGGAGGATCCATAATGATACCGTCATATTTATTTCCGCGACGAATTTCACGCTCGATGAACTTCTTACAGTCATCAACGATATAGCGAATGGGCGCATCTGCGAGGCCGGAAAGTCTTGCATTTTCTTTTGCGGCAGCAACCATACCCTTTGAAGCGTCAACGTGAACAACCTGT
>JAZRNI010000078.1:0-9114 GCA_045648105.1 Eubacteriales bacterium
GAAAAAACCGAATATAAAATCCCCGCTCTTAAGGACATACTTGACGTAACGTACGGATGTATAGTTTATCAAGAGCAGGTAATGCAGATATGCAGGGCGCTTGCGGGGTATAGCTTTGCGCGTGCGGATATTGTCAGACGCGCAATGGCGAAGAAAAAAGAGAGCGTTATGCTCTCCGAGCGCGAGAGCTTTATTGAGGGCTGCGCTAAAAACGGTATTGACAGAAGGGATGCCGAGGAAATATTTGAGGATATGGCTAGCTTTGCGAAATACGCATTTAACAAAAGCCACGCAACAGCCTACGGAATCATATCTTACAGAACGGCGTATCTTAAGGCGCACTATCCTGCCGAGTATATGGCGGCTCTGCTTACGAGCGTGCTTGACAATACGGCAAAGCTCCGTGTTTACGTTGCGGACAGCCAACGCCACGGTGTAAGCGTGCTTATGCCCGACATAAATCACAGCAAGGAAAATTTCTCCATTACCGATGACGGAAATATAAGATATGGGCTTTTAGCCATAAAAAACGTGGGCAGAAGCTTTGCAAAAGCAGTTGTCGAGAAACGCAGAAGCGCGCCCTACAGGAGCTTTGACGACTTTGTCAGCAGGCTTTCCGAGTGCGATTTAAATAAACGCACCCTTGAGTCACTTATCAAGTGCGGAGTCTTTGACAGGCTTGGAGTGCACAGAGCCGCGCTCGTTGCGTCCTACGAGCTTATTCTGGATTCGATTCACGAGAAAAACAGAAAAAATCTCGCGGGGCAGATAGATATGTTTTCCTCAGAGCTTTGCGACGATGCACCCGTAGCGTTTACCTATCCTAAGGTGAACGAGTACTCCTTACGCGAGCTTTTAGTGCTTGAAAAGGAAAGCTCGGGAATGTATTTTTCGGGTCATATGATTGACAATTACCGTTCGCATATAGACACGTTAAGGCTTGACAGAATCAGAGAAATTCTTGATGATACGGACGAGCAGAGTCTTTCTGAAAATCCAAGATACAAGGAGCGCGACAGAGTCAGTATTGCGGGTATAATAAGCGCCAAAAGAACAAAAAATGTAAAGAACGGCGATACGATGGCGTTTTTCGTGCTTGACGACGGCGAGTCGGAAATCGAGGTAGTCGTTTTCGCAAAATATTACGCTGCGTATTCCTCGATTATCAGCGACGAAAACGGTGTAATCGTAGAGGGCAATATCTCCGTTGACGAGGGAGAGGGGGCAAAAATTCTGCTTTCATCGCTGAAGCCCCTGTATTCAAACACCGATTTTGAAGCTCGAAGACAGAAATCTAAGCTGTACGTTAAGGTAGACAGCATAAACGACGGTAAAATACGCACACTGCAAAGAGCGGCGATACTGAACAGCGGTGACTGTGAGGTCGTGATTTTTGATAATCAGACGCGCAAGTACTCGGTTTTGAAGGATGCGAAAATCTCTCTTGACGAGCGGACTCTGTCACATCTCAAGTCGATTTTTGGCGAAGAAAATATTGTTGTGCGCCACTATTGACATAGGGACTTATTTGTTGTATAATTCTATTAAAATATAGGAGGTGCTATAAATGCTTTTGAACGTTGTCATTGATATAGCCTTGGTGCTTATCGTAGTAATAGGCGCAATAATCGGGCTTAAGCGCGGATTTATTTCCACGGTTGCAAGGCCTGTAAAGTTTTTTGCGTGTCTTATTATATCCTTTTCTCTTGCCGCCCCTCTCAGTACGGGTGTAATAGAGCCGATGGTAGGAGAGAGTGTTCAGAATCAGATGGAGGATTACCTCGTTGATAAAATTGCCGCTGATGATGACGGCGAGATAGAGCTGCCGACACTTGTCCGTATAGCAGCGAGCCTTTTGGATATCGATATTGATGGGCTCGAAAATACGGAGGATTACGCTGAGGCGTTGGTTGAAAGAATCGCCTCGCCGATTATACATCTGCTTGGTGTGATAATATCGTTTGTCATCCTCTATTTTGCTTCAAAGCTTGTGCTTGGATTACTCTTAAAAATACTTAACTCGATGTTCAACTCAGGCGTGGCGGGCGCGCTTAACAAGACGCTCGGACTCGTTTTCAACACGGTCTTTTCCGTGATTATCGCATGGTGCGCGGTTTGCGTGCTGAGCTTTGTCCTTAACACCTCGCTTTGTCAGAGCATTGAATTTGTTTCGGAATTTGACGGCGGATTCGTTTATAATTTCTTTAAGAATATGAGCCCGCTTGATTTGTTACTTAGCTTTTAATTATTGCGGCGCGGTGCCGCTTGGAAAGGTTTTAGATGGAAATACAGAAATGCGCAAGATGTAAAAAACGCCCTGCGGTTGTTTACATCACAAGACTTGAAAACGGCGAGAGCCACAACGAGGGCATCTGTCTCGTTTGCGCGCGCCAGCTTGGAATAAAGCCCGTCGAGGATATGCTTAAAAAAATGGGCATGAACGACGAGGACATAGAGAATATGTCTGAGGAAATGAACGAGATACTGAATGGGGATACGGCACTTGAGGCTGTAGACGAAAGCGGTATTGACGCAACGGCACCCGCCATTGATTTCAGAAAAATGTTCTCGAATTTCGGCTTCCCGATGTCTCAGTCTTCCGAAAACAAAAGGTCGGGTGCGGGCGGCAAGAAGGACAAGGGTGAGAAGAAGGATGAAAGGAAAATACTGAACGCTTATTGCACTAATCTTAACGAAAAGGCAAAAAGCGGTAAGGTTGACAGAATAATAGGCAGAGACAGGGAGCTTGAAAGAGTGATACAGATACTTTCAAGAAGGCAGAAGAACAATCCTTGTCTTATAGGCGAGCCCGGCGTAGGTAAAACTGCCATTGCCGAGGCTTTGGCACAGAGAATAGTTGACGGTAACGTTCCCGAGAGACTTTCTGGCTGCGAGGTATGGCTTATGGACCTCACGGCTCTCGTTGCGGGAACGCAGTTCAGAGGACAGTTCGAGTCGCGTATACTCGGCCTTATAAAAGAGGTAAAGGCGGCAGGAAACATTATTCTTATGATTGACGAGGTTCATACAATCGTAGGAACAGGCGACTCCGAGGGCTCCATGAGCGCCGCGAATATCTTAAAGCCCGCCCTTTCGCGCGGGGAGATACAGGTTGTGGGCGCGACGACCTTAAAGGAATACCGCAAGTATATAGAAAAGGACAGTGCGCTTGAAAGAAGATTCCAGCCTGTTATGGTAAACGAGCCGTCCGTTGACGAAACCGCGGAGGTTATAATAGGTATTAAGAAGTACTATGAGGACTTCCACGGGGTAAAGGTATCAAACGATATTGCAAGGCGCGCCGTAGCGCTATCCGAGCGCTATATAACCGACAGATATTTGCCGGATAAGGCAATCGACCTTATAGACGAGGCGTGCGCGAGAGTAGCGCTTTCCTCTGCGGAGCTCAACGAGAAGAAAAGGCTTGAAAAAATGCTTCTTGAGACTAACGCAAGGAGAAATGAGCTTGAGCTAAGGCTGGAGAAGCCCGAAAGTCAGACCGAGGAAAATTACAAGGCGATAGCCGACTTAAAGTCCTTGCAGATGAAGCAGGAAGACCGAATTGCACAGCTGGAGACGACGCTCGAGTCACTTTCTGTGACCATTGAGGACGTGGCAAAGGTAATAGAGATATGGACCGGCGTTCCCTCGTCGGATATCTGTGCCGGTGAGCTTCTGGAGCTTGCAGGCCTTTACGAGAAGATTTCCTCACAGATTATAGGACAGGACGAGGCAGTGAGCGCGGTGGTGCGCGCGGTAAAGCGAAAGAGGGCGGGTATTTCATACAGAAAGAATCCCGTGTCTATGATTTTTGCAGGCCCGACAGGAGTTGGTAAGACGGAGCTTGTCAAGGTTTTGGCAAGTGAGCTTTTCAAGCAGCCTGAGTCGCTTATAAGACTTGATATGTCGGAATTTATGGAAAAACATTCGGTTTCAAGGATTATCGGTGCGCCTCCCGGCTACGTTGGATACGACGAGGCAGGACAGCTCACGGAAAAAATACGCCGCAGACCTCACGCGGTAATACTTTTTGATGAGATTGAAAAGGCTCATCCCGACGTTCTCAATATTCTCCTTCAGATACTTGACGACGGCAGAATTACCGACGCGCAGGGCAGGCAGGTTAATTTTGAAAACGCGATAATTATCATGACGACGAACGCAGGCAGCGAAAGCGCAGGCTCAATATCCGGCTTTGCCGAAAAGCGCGAGGAAAAGACAAAGGAAAAGACGGAAAAGGCGCTCTTTGCGTTTTTACGCCCCGAGTTTATCAACCGAATAGACGAGGTTATAACCTTCAGAACTCTCAGCAAGGATGACTTTAAGCATATCGCAAATCTCTTGCTTTCAAAGCTTGGAGATTTTATGGCGGATAAGGGAACTAAGCTTGTGTATAGCGATGCCGTCCTTGAGCTTGTTGCCGATAAGTCTTACAGTGAAAAATACGGCGCGAGAAATATGCGTAGGTTTATTGAGAGAAACGTAGAGGATAAAATCGCCTCGCTTATAGTTGATGAAGGACGGACGAATCTTATCGGAATATCGCTTGGCGTGTCCGACGGAGAAATCAAAGTTGACAGTATATAAACTTAAAAAATGGAGATGTAAACAATGGCAGAATGTAATCACGATTGCTCTAACTGCTCGTCTAAATGCTCGAAGGAATCTTTGCTTGCACCCCAGAACGCGGCAAGCAACGTAAAGAAGCTTATAGGCGTTGTGAGCGGTAAGGGCGGTGTTGGAAAATCCCTTGTTACCTCGATGCTTGCGGTAAGCATGCAGAGAAGAGGGTATAAGTGTGCGATACTTGACGCTGATATTACCGGTCCTTCGATACCCAAGGCATTCGGACTTAAAAACGGCAGTGTTACGGGAAGCGAGCTTGGGATGTTCCCCTCGGTGACAAAGACGGGAATAGAGGTTATGAGTATTAACCTTTTACTTGACGATGAAGCTAAGCCCGTGGTGTGGCGCGGACCTGTAATTGCGGGAACTGTAAAGCAGTTCTGGAGCGAGGTCGTATGGAATGAGGTAGACTATATGTTCGTAGATATGCCTCCCGGAACGGGTGACGTTCCGCTTACCGTTTTCCAGAGCCTTCCTCTTGACGGCATAGTCATCGTTACGAGCCCTCAGGACTTGGTTTCTCTTATAGTGGAGAAGGCGCTTAATATGGCGTCCTTGATGGACGTACCTGTTATCGGTCTTGTAGAAAACTACAGCTATATCGTTTGCCCTGACTGCGGCAAGGTGATAAGGCCATACGGAGACAGCAAGATTGAAGCGACGGCGCAGAAGTACGGCACTCGCGCGCTTGCCTCGCTGCCCATCGACCCAAGCCTTGCATCGCTCTGCGATAAGGGTGTAATCGAGCTTTTCGAGGGCGATTATCTCGAAGGGGCTGCAGATATTATAGAAAAGCTGTAAAATTTTCTCAAAAAGCTATTGACATTTTGTGCTTTTGGTGATACAATAGTTTGACGCATATTTAATAGGCTCAAAAAAGCGCATTATTTGCCGCCTATTGTAGCGATTTTACACGAAAGTGAGGTGCTTTTTCATGTTCGCAATATTCGTAACAGGTGGAAAGCAGTACAAAGTTGCCGAGGGTGACGTTATCTTCGTTGAGAAGCTTGGCGTTAACGAGGGCGAGAAGGTTACGTTTGACAATGTTCTTGCTATTTCCGGCGAAACCTTGACGTTAGGTACTCCTAAGGTTGAAGGCGCAAGCGTAGTTGCAACCGTTGTAAAGAACGGTAAGTCCAAGAAAATCGACGTTATCAAGTATAAGTCGAAGAAGAACGAAAAGAAGAAGATCGGACATCGTCAGGACTACACGAAGATTCAAATCGATAAAATCGAGGGTTAATCTGAATGACAACGGTAATTTTTTATAAGTCAAACGGTGTTTACTACGGCTTCGAGGAGCAGGGACACACAGGCTATGGCGAGTCGGGTGACGACGTGCTTTGCGCGGCGCTTTCCAGTATGACTATGCTTATAATCAACGCGATTGAGGTTTCGTACGCATCGGACGTCGATTACATAATTGACGAAAAGACTACGGACATCAAGCTCATAGCAAAATGTGCCTTGGAAAAATACGAGCAAGACGAAAAGAAGCGATATGCCGTTAGCGGACTTATACAGGCTTATTATTTCCAGCTGATGGACCTTGTTGAGGATTATTATGAGTTCCTTGACGTTAAGGAAATCGACAGGGAAATATAAGCGCCATTGGCTACGAGCCACTAATAATTATGGAGGTACACGAAATGTTAAAGATTAGTTTACAATTCTTTGCTCATAAAAAGGGCGTTGGTTCTACTAAGAACGGCCGTGATTCTGAGTCCAGGCGCCTCGGCGTTAAGAGAGCAGACGGTCAGGCTGTTAACGCGGGCAACATTCTTGTCAGACAGCGTGGAACAAAAATCCATCCCGGCAAGAACGTAGGTATTGGTTCTGACGATACTTTGTTTGCTCTTGTAGACGGAAAAGTTAAGTTTGAGCACATTTCCGGCGGTAGAAAGCAGGTTAGCGTTTACGCTGACTAAACACTTGTGAAAAGAGCAGGACATACTGCTCTTTTTCCATTATATTTCAAAATTGAATTTAGGAGGATAGTGAAAATGGCTGTATTAGTTACGGGTGGTACCGGCTACATCGGCTCTCATACGGTATGTGAGCTTCTCAATATCGGACAGAAGGTAGTTGTAGTAGATAATTTATCTAACAGTAAAATCTGCGTGCTCGACCGCATAGAAGAAATTACCGGCAAAAGACCCGAGTTTATCAAGTGCGATCTTCTTGACAGAGATACGCTTAATAGCGTTTTTGATAAATATCCCGATATTGATTCTGTAATACACTTTGCAGGTCTTAAAGCGGTAGGCGAATCCGTGTCGTTACCTATTAAGTATTATCATAACAACCTTACAGGAACGTTTAATCTTTTGGATTCAATGCTTTCCCACAACGTATACAGGATAGTTTTCAGCTCCTCTGCGACTGTATACGGCTTGCCTAAGACTGTTCCGATCAGCGAGGATTTTCCTCTTTCGACGACAAACCCTTACGGCGAGACCAAATTGATGATAGAAAGAATACTTAAGGACGCAACTGTTGCGTACCCATCGCTTTCCGTTTGCGTATTGCGCTACTTTAACCCAATCGGCGCGCACGAATCGGGAAAAATCGGCGAGGACCCCAGAGGTATTCCCAACAATCTTTTGCCTTACATTACGAAGGTTGCCGCAGGTAAGCTTGCTTGCCTCAGCGTTTTTGGAGACGATTATGACACCAAGGACGGTACGGGAGTAAGAGACTATATACACGTAGTTGACCTCGCGCTTGCTCATCTGAAGGCAATACAATATACCGCTAAAATGACGGGCATTGATTATTTCAACATAGGCACAGGTAACGGTTACTCCGTTCTCGATATCGTAAAGGCATTCGGTGACGTTTGGGGCTCTCCTATCAACTACAAAATAGCGCCTCGCCGTCCCGGTGATATTGCAGAGTGCTACGCAAATCCCGAAAAGGCGGAGAAAGTCCTTGGTTGGAGTGCAAAGCGCGATCTTAAAAAAATGTGCGAGGATGCCGCCAGATGGCAGAGAAATAACCCCGACGGATATCCCGACTAGTTTACTGGCAAGCGCAATCTAATAAAAAAGAGACGATGCGTAAAACCGTATTGCCTCTTTTGTTTTGAAATGACGGCCTAAAGGGTATATATATGAAGGATTTAAAGGATAAGAGACTGTTTCTCTTGGATATGGACGGAACTATATATCTTGATAACGAGCTATTCGACGGAACGCTTGATTTTCTTGATAAAATAAAGAAAAAGCAGGGCAGATATATATTCGTCACTAATAATTCATCCAAAAGCGTGGAGAAATACGTAGAGAAATTATCGCGAATTGGCATTGAATGTGACGCGGATGATTTTTTAACCTCAACGGATGCGACTGCAATATACCTTAACAAGTACTGCAATGGCAAAAGGATATATTCCTTTGGTACGCGCTCGTTTACGGAGCAATTAAGAAAAGAGGGGATAAACGTGTGTACCGAGCTTGAGGACGGAATCGACGTGCTCGTTTTGTCTAACGACACCGAGCTTAGCTTTAAAAAGCTTGAGGATGCATCGATACTTCTTACGCGAGGAGTTGAGTATATTGCTACAAATCCGGACTGGGTTTGTCCGACGTCGTTTGGTTACGTGCCCGACTGCGGTTCGTTTGCGGAAATGCTATACAGAGCAACAGGGAAAAGGCCAAGATTCATCGGCAAGCCCGAGCCCGAAATGCTCCTTCTGGCTATGTCAAAATTCGGCTACACCCCCGATGAGACCTTGATGGTAGGAGACCGCCTTTATACGGATATTGCGTCCGGATATAATGCTGGGGTAGATACGGTCTTTGTTCTGTCGGGCGAGGGACGTGCTCGGGACCTACAGACAAGCAACGTAAAACCAAGCTATATAATGAAAAATATAAGAGAGCTCTGCGATAAAATTTAAGCGGAATTCTGTTTTGGAGAAGAAATGATAAGTGTTAATAATTTAAGCTTCCAGTTTGGAAGTCAGCTTCTGTTCAAGGACGTTGATTTAAAATTCACACCAGGCAACTGCTACGGCATCATTGGCGCGAACGGCGCGGGCAAGTCAACGTTTTTAAGAATACTTTGCGGTGAGCTTGAGCCTACCCGCGGTACTGTTTCAATACCCGAGAACGTGAGGATGTCCGTTCTTAAGCAAAACCACTTTGCGTATGAGGAATATACCGTTCTTGATACGGTTATAATGGGAAATGAGCGTCTTTACTCGATTATGAAGGAAAAGGACGCGCTTTACTCAAAGGAGGACTTTACCGATGAGGACGGAATGCGCGCATCCGAGCTTGAAGGGGAGTTTGCGGAGCTAAACGGATGGGAAGCGGAGAGTGACGTATCTAAGCTGATACAGGGACTCGGTCTTTCCGAGTCGGTGCTCTATTCTGTGATGTCGGACCTTAAGGAGAGCGAAAAGGTTAAGGTCCTGCTCGCGCAGGCGCTTTTCGGCAATCCCGAAATCATCCTGCTTGACGAGCCTACGAACGGTCTTGACCT
>JAZRNI010000079.1:0-15757 GCA_045648105.1 Eubacteriales bacterium
ATTTGGAGCAGAAATTGGCGTTTGAGTTCCGAAGCTGTATATGAATACAGCGAGAGGACTCAAACGACCAATAGAAAACAAAAAAACAAATTAAAAGAAAGAAAACCGCAAGGTTTTCAACCTTGAACTCAAACGAGCTAAAAAAAGGCAGAAGAACATAAAATTCTTCCACCTTTTTTGTTTTCGATTATGCCCAAATACACCGCTCTTAGATAGGATTACCTTCTTTGTCAAACAAGGGCAGCTTACCAAGACAAATAATGTCAGGACGGTTAATCGCATCACCTTCTGCAAGTATAGCCATCTTACCGACTACGGTTCCGCCCGCCTGTAAAACGAGATTTTCAAGCGAGAGCAACGAGCCGCCCGTGCTTATAACGTCGTCTACTATAAGAACGCGCTTTCCCTTTAAGTACTCACCGTCTGCGCCGTCGATGTAGAGCGTCTGCTTTGCCGCGGTGGTTATAGACTGTGTTTCGCACTTGATGACGTCCTTCATATATAGCTTGACGGATTTGCGCGCAAGCACGTAGCGGTTCTTGCCCGACAGACTGCACATCTGGTGGATGAGCGGTATGCCCTTGGACTCCGCAGTAATCATAACGTCGTGCTCGGGCGCTCTCTCGTAAAGTGCCTCAGCGCATCTGTTCGTAAGCTCAACGTCACCAAAAAGCACGAACGCTCCAATATAAAGCTCATCGCTTATAGGGCAAAGCGGAAGATTGCGAGTAAGCCCCGCAACGTCAATTTTGTATATCATAATATAACTCCTATATTTTTTAAATTACGTATACAGTATACTATACAAAATGGAAATTTGCAAGGGGCTAGTCGCAAATTTAAAAAATATTACGAATAAAAATCGTGCTTGCCGATAGTAAATTCGTATGTACGGTTATTAGGTATCCACGAGGACTGCGCGTATTTCGGCGCTAAAAAGAACAGCGCGCGCTCACTTACAGTATAGCCCTCAAGACAAATTTTTGCCGCTAAAATCGAGCTCTCGCTCGGTGTATTGTAAATCGTTCCGTCAAGCACGGGGCTGAACTGCACGCCGTACTTTCTGTCAAAAATAACACTCCAGATAGTGTTAGGGTAGAGCGATGAATTAACGCGGTTAAGCACAACGTTGCCAACGGCTATTTGCCCAAGCAAGCCCTCGCCGCGGCTCTCGGCGTTTATTATGCGTGAAAGCCAATAAACCGCGTCCTCACGGTAATAGCTCTCAGCACTCGCAATCGGTCTTACCGTACCGCTAAGGTCAATACGCACGCCGCCCGGCTTGATTGAGAGCGAAAGAGCCTTCGCAATCGAGAGAATGGGCACGTAAAGACGTGTGTTGCTCATAATCACCGAGGGTGAGGTATTAAAGAGCGTTCTGCCGTTAGCATAAACGACGTGTGTGCCGCCCGTGGCGCTTAGCGTAAGTCCTTGACCGCTTACGTTAAGAGTTTTCTTTAAGCTGTTATAGCTTACCTGCATATCGGGCGCTACAGCGTTAATAAAGAAGCGAAGGGCAACGTAGGTTATTCCGTTAATGAGCCTTGCGTCCGCATCTATTGCCTTGCCGTTCATATACAAGGCGATTTTCGTGTAGCTCGACGGATTGAGTGATGAAACAGTCTTTAAGCTTAGCTCATTTTTTGCCGTCCTCGTTTCTATGTATTCACCGTGAGTATCACTTTTCTCACCCTCTGCCGATGAAAAAATTGAAAACGTCGGCAAGATAAGCGCCGCCGCGAGCAGAATTGATATAAGTACCTTCATCAGTAGCTTTTACTTCTCCTTTCTTTTTTAAAATTCGGGGCTTTTTGCCCCTTTTTATAATACCTTATTTTTCTTTTTGGGACAATGCTGAAATTATGGTAAAATTGGCAATAAAAAGTATTCGAAAATCCCTCTTGCTGCCTACCCGTGTGAATTATTTTGCTATATCTGGCAATAATCACTATACCGAGAAACGTATAGAGGTGCATATGGGTAAGGTAGTAATAACAGGCATTGATACGTCAAAGCTGAAGGTACTGAAGGAAGAAGAAAAAAAGGCGCTCTTAAAGAGAGCAAAGGAGGGGGACAAATCTGCGCGCGAGGAGCTGATTTTAGGAAATTTACGTCTTGTACTCAGTGTAATTCGAAAATTCAACACCAACGAGGAAATGGCAAACGACTTTTTTCAGGTAGGCTGTATGGGGCTTATCAAGGCAATAGACAATTTCAATCTGGAGCTTGACGTGAGGTTCAGCACCTACGCCGTAGCTATGATAATAGGCGAGATAAGAAGATATAGACGCGATAACAACTCCATTCGCGTTTCAAGAAGCATAAGAGACCTTGCATACCGCGCCCTGCGCGTAAAGGAGGAGCTTGCAAAGCGTGAGCAAAGAGAGGCGTCAATATCGGAAATTGCGAAAATTCTCGGCGAAAGCGAGAAGGACGTCGGCGAGGCTGTTGAGGCGATATGCGAGCCCGTGTCACTTTACGACTCCGTCTACAACGACGGCGACGACTCCGTCGCCATTATGGACAAGCTGTCCGACGATGGAGACGCCGGCGAAGCCTGGGTCGAGAGCATCACCTTGAAGGATGCCTTAAAGCGCCTTGGCGAGCGAGAGAAAAATATAATCAACCGCCGATTCTACAAGGGAAAAACGCAAATGGAAATAGCGGCAGAAATTGGCATCAGCCAAGCGCAGGTCTCGCGCCTTGAAAAAAGCGCGCTGGAAAAGCTCAAGAAGTATATGCAGTAGGCACGGCATATTGGAGCAAAATCGATAACAAAAGGTAGGGACACAAGGTTTTTTGTATCCCTACCTTCTCTATTAGCAAATTGAATCATGTTGTGGTTGAAAAGTTGCGGTTTTCTCCGGCGTATGTTATGACCGATTTAGCGTTTATACTGTTTTTGTATCGGCTTATTACCGGATTTATCTGTGTCTTAGCTTCCAGAATACCTTTCTAATTGTAGCTCTAAGTCCGTTTATTTTTTGCTATTTTACTTTGATAAATTGCGAGTACATATTTACTATATCGTTTTTATTAAGAGGAACAGGGAAGTTTGAAAGTCGCTCTGTGTTTACGTTTTCGCAAAGATGTGAAAACTCGTCCTTCGTGCATTCAATTTCTCTTATTATTCCAAGCTCTCGGCATATATCGGTAAATTTTGCAAGAGCATCGTTTACAGTCTCGGTATTATAGCACTCGCATAAAAAGGCGCAGTCGCGCTTGATTTTTTCATCATTATTGCTAAGCGCATAGGCGTTGTAGAAATCCCATACGGGCAGCATACAAAGCGCAACCGCCTCGCCGTGCGGAATTTTGAAAATAGAGGTGAGCTTGTAGCTCATTGCGTGAGCGGCGGTGGTTGTGGTTATATTTATCGCTCTGCCCGCAAGGCTTGCCGCGCGCATAATAGACGGATTTGCACCGTTATCGCCTCTCATATACGCTTTGATATTTTTAAGAATCAACCCTATCGCTTCCTTGGCGTATGCCTTTGCCTCGTCTGTCGTGTTATGCGCCCATGCCGACTCCGTAGCCTGACAAAGCGCGTCAAGCACCGTCGAGCGCTTCTGGGCGTAGGGCAGGGTAGAGAGCAGCTCGGGGATAAGCACCGCCAAATCCGGCAGGAGCATACTGTGAGTCAGAGACTGCTTTTCACCATTGTAATAAATCACCGCAAAGCGCGTGCTTTCGCTGCCCGTGCCCGCAGTAGTCGGAATTGCGAAATGCTTTAAATTAACGTACTCCGCCGTCTTTGCAAACGGTATCTCAGCCTTAACGGAGCTGTAGTACTTTACCGCCTTGCCAACGTCAATCGCAGAGCCGCCGCCTATCGAAATAATAGAGTCACAGCCCATATTCTTATAGACCTCAAGCGCCGCAATCGCCTGCTCGTATGTCGGATTTGGCAAAAAGTCGCTGAAAAGCGCAGGCTTATACGCCTTTTCAATACGGCTTACAAGCTCCGAGCCGCGCATAAAGCTATCAAGTATAACGAGCGGCTTTTGCAGCTCCAATCGGTCCATTTTTTCAAAAAGACCGTCTGCGCCTACCGTTATCTCTTGCTCGCGGTAATCGAAAAGCTCAATTCCGTCTCTTACTCTGTGATAGTCCTCAACGTTGTCAATCTCCTCCAGATAATGCTCCTCATACGATAAGGGGCGTATATCCAGAGTATCGCTTATAGCGTTCAAGGCATTTTCTGCGTAAACGCCGTCAATTTTTTTGTTTTCTATAAAGTCAACGACGCTCTTAACCCAAGCGCTTACCGTCTCACGGCTCAGCTTGTAGAACGGCTGAAAGGTAAAGCAGTCCTCATCGAAAATGCTTATCGATACCTCTCGCAGCCTGCCGTCAATTATCCTGCCCTTGAAATCCTTTTCGGGCTTTGGGAGCGCCTTGTTTATCATGCATACCGAGTGAAAAGGTGCGTCGATAACGTACTTCACTATTTCTTTGTCAAATACAAGGTCGCCGTGAAGCATAAGAAAGTCGTCGTCAATAAGATGCCTTGCAAGGTAGAAGGAATAGATGTAGTTAGTCTTGTCATAAATAGGGTTGCGAACAAAATGAAAGCGCAGATTTTTGTATGCATCCTTCTTCGTCACGGCAATAAGCTGCTCCTCGTGCGGTCCGCTCGTTATTACAAATTCACGGATTCCGCCCTCGCTCAAAAGTCTTATCTGACGCTCAAATATGCTCTCTCCGTTTTTAAGAGTAACCATAGATTTGTGGCAATTTTCCGTAAGGCTCTGCATTCTTTTTCCAAGCCCCGAATTGAAAATAATTGCTTTCATCTCTTATACGCTCCAAGCTTTTCCATAAGTTGTTTTTTGTTTTCGACAGGCGTCGAGGTCGGTCTGCCAAGATCGTCGCGCGAGCCCTGACGGGTGCGTATTATCATCGCGTATCCGTCATTTTCGCCTAGCTCCTTTATTCCGCTTATGATTTTTTCCTCAGTTTCTGCCGTAATGCATTTTTTAAATCCGCACGCTGTAAGTATTGACGCAATATCCATACTGTCCGTGCAGGTCGGCTGACCGCCGACGGACTCGTGCGCGTTGTTGTCGTTGATTATATACTTGAAATTCTTTGGTATTTTCGAGCCTATTACGGCAAGACTGCCCATATGCATAAGAAAAGAGCCGTCGCCGTCTATGCAGAACACCTGATTTTCAGTTCCCACACAGATTCCGTAGGCAATAGACGCAGTGTGTCCCATTGAGCCGACTGTCAGAAAGTCGTTTTGGTGTCCCTCGCCGCGCCTCTCGCGTATCTCAAAAATTTCACGCGAGGTCTTGCCGGTTGTAGAAACGATTATGTCATCCTCGGAAAGCTCAGATATTATCGCGCTGAGAGCCTCCTCGCGAGTCATAGCGTACTGCGAGTCGTTTTTGGTGATTGAATATTTTGAAAATTCGCCCTTTCTTACGACAATGGCGTACGGTCTTTCATTTTCCTCAAGGTACTTAAGTGCCATATTAAGCTGTCCATTGTAATCATCAGACAGCACGGTGTATTCAATACCCATCGTCTCAAGAAGCTTAAGAGTGAGCTTGCCTTGCTTTATATGCTGGGGCTCGTCGTGCACGGACGGCTCACCGCGCCACCCTATAATAAGAAGCATAGGTATAGAGTAAACCTCGCTGTCCGCAAGAGAGAGCAGGGGATTTACCGCGTTGCCCTGTCCCGAGTTCTGCATATATACAACACCGTATTTTCCGGTTGCAATGTGATAGCCCGCGCACATGGCAACCGCGTTGCCCTCGTTAGCGCATATCACGTTTCTTTCCTTCGGCGTATTTTCCTTTATACAAGCGCAAAGATTCGAAAGCAGGGAGTCGGGTACACCCGCAAAAAAGTCAATCCCGCGCTTTACGAGACCGTCGTAAAAGTCCTTCGTATTGGTCATAAGAGTAACCCTTCCTCTTTAATTTATTGCTTCGTTCCGGGTATCAGGCTCAGCACTTCCTTAATCGAAATGCAGTAGTCGCGCGATGCCTCAAGCGAACGGCGGTGGCACAGTATGCTCTCTGCCGTCTTTTTCATTGCGGGGTATGCGCTTCTGAGCATATGATTTGCGTGAATAATGATGTTCGCTCCCCACCCGCAAAGCTCGTCCTCTGTGAACTGATTATATGACGTAGGCACCAGGATAACGGGAATATCCTCTGAATATTCTCTGAAACGGCGCAAAAATTCCTTGATTTCTCCGCCGTCCTTTTCCTTGGAATGAATCATAATTCCGTCAGCTCCGCCCTCCTCAATGTATATTTTTGCGCGCATAATTGCTTCGTCAATGCCGTAGCCCGCAATCAGTGCCTCAATTCTCGCAAAAATAAGGAAATCCTTGGTCAGCTGAGCAACCTTACCGGCCTTTATTTTCTCTGCAAAGGCGTGCGGGTCGTCAAGAATCTGCTTTGCGTCCGTTCCGAAAAGGGAATTTTGCTTAAGTCCCGTTTTATCCTCAATTATAATGGCCGATACTCCAAGTCTTTCAAGAGTACGCACGTTATATGCAAAATGCTCCGTCTTGCCGCCCGTATCTCCGTCAAGAATTATTGGCTTTGTCGTTACCTCAAGTATCTCCTCAATAGTATTGATTC
Source organism: Eubacteriales bacterium (assembly GCA_045648105.1). GTDB lineage: Bacteria > Bacillota > Clostridia > Oscillospirales > CAG-272 > UBA1740. Next base: position 6,606 of record JAZRNI010000079.1, read on the forward strand.
TCGAGGTGAGGTCTACAAGCTCAATGTCAGGCTTGCCCTTGAACGACGAGTCACAGAGCGAGGAAACCCACATTCCGTCAAACTCCCGCGCGTATCCGCTCTGCTCGTCCTCGTATCTCGCATTTTCAACTATAAGACCCGACAGACCGTTGGAGGCTTCCATTATATTTAAATAGGGCTTAAGCGCAAGAGTGCGTCTGAGCCTTGCGCGCCTGTTGTCGGGCGTGTTCGTAAGCGCTCTGGCCTCTCTTTCAAGATTCGTACAGCAAACGTCCTTGGTGTACGGCACCTCTATAAGCTCTCCGCCGTAGCTTTCAAGGGTTTTTATAACCTTAGCCCTTATGTTTTTTTGTACGCCGCTGCGCCAGTCGTCGCCGTGTACCACGTAGTCAGGCTTGTATTTGAGCAGATTATCCGTATAATCAAGAGTGCTTTGCTCTACGACGTCCTTTACGCCCTTAATTTCGAGAAAAATATTTTTTCTCTCCTCATAAGACAGCATAGGAACGCGCTTGTAGGATGCTATAGCCTCGTCAGACAAGAGTCCTATAATGACCTCGCCGTAGCGCGCGCCCTCCTTGATAACGTTAATGTGTCCGTTATGCAAAATATCCGCAGACATCGCAATATATACAGTTTTCATGGTCTATCTCCTTAAATGCCTTGGAATTTGTCAAGGAAACGGTTTTCTCTGTCGATTTCCTCTTTCGTAATCGGGGATTTGACGTGCTGATGCGTGAATATATCGTTCGGTAGCGAGAGCCAATCGCCGTAGCAGCGCTCAAGCCTTTTTTCAAAGCCGTTCATAATATTTACGCTTGCGCTCTCGAACTTCGTTTTGGATAGCGGGAAAATATCGTTTACGTCCGTGCTCTTTATCATATTCATATTTCCGGACGGATTGTCCACTCCGGGAACGTAGCACTTAACGGGCTCGCTCTTGTTTGGGTGCAGGGCGTTTATATAATCGTTAATCTCCTCTGAAAAAATCCTTTCAAGCTCCGCTTTTGCTTCGCCGTCAATAAAGATATCGTAGGATACTATGGCGTTTCCTCTTTTTTTGTTAAATTCGCTAAGACGCGATGCAATACGGCTGTTGTGCTCGTAATAAATATTATTTGAGCGCTCCGTATCAAATTCACTCTCATCGCTCGGGAAAATATCAAGGAAAAAGAGGTGCGGGCTTTCCTTGTATATAAGCTTTGTGATTCTGAAATCCGACGAGGTCATATACCAGTGCGTGAGAGTATATGTACCGTCGTCCTTCATAAGCTCTAAAAAGCGATTGTAATCCTTTCTCGGCATAGTAACGTCAATATCGTCATCCCATGGGATAAAGCCGCCGTGGCGCGCCGCGCCCAGAATGGTGCCGAAATCTATCCAATAGGTAAGATTTTCTCTTTCGCACACGGAGATAAAGTGCTTAAGAAGAATAAGATTTCCGCGTTGCTTCAGCTTCAAAAAGCTGTTCTCCGTTTTAAGGGTGGAGAAAAAGCGCTTCTTCGCATCCTTAAGCTCCTCGTTTTCATTTTTATAAAGCGCCCAGAACATAAGCTTTTCGTGCGCTCCGTACGCCGTGATGAGTTCAATGCTTTTTTCAAGCTGTGAAGAAAGCATATCTATCCTTGAATTAAGCTTGCTTACCTGATTTTTAAGCTCGGTGATTTCCTTTTCGCTACCCATAGCTCTCTCTCCTTTAAATCCAATGAAGATAACTGTGCCTTACGTCCATATAGCGCATAAGCGGCTTTATAAGCGCCCCTCTGCGATTTGCACGCGGTACCAGTGCGTTGATTTTGAAAAGTAACTCGAGAATATTTGCGTGTACGTCCTTGCTTTCGTCGTGCAGCGCATCGTTGTCTATGACGTATCCGCCGATTGAGTCGGAGATAAGTCTTACGGTGCTCTCGTAATCCAGCCAATCGGCAATTTTCTCGCAAAGCTCCGAAAGACCGTTTTCAAGTCCCGCCTCAAGCATCCATAAAACGGCTTTAAGCATAAGAGCGCTTTCAGTCGCGTATATTGCGCCGCGGTATAGCTTTTCCGACCTCTCTATAAAGCTGTCCGTAAATGCTGCAAGCGAGCTCTTTAAGCAGTATTTCGTGAAAAATACACGTCCCGTGAGAAGCGCGTAGTCCGAGAACAGTATAGCGTTCTCGCGTATTTTGGAAACGCGGTATGCAAATTTGTGATAATCACAGTTCTGTGCCGCCTTAATATCATATTCGCCTATATCCTTGCCGTCCTTGATTCCCACAAGGTCAACCGCGTCGTTTGCCTTAAAGCGCGCGCACATATCCTCAAGAGCCGTATTGCTCGTGAATTTGTCGTAGGCGCTGAGGAATATAATATAGTCGCCCTTCGCCGTTGTTATCGCATCGTTGTAATGCACGGATATAGCCTGCCAAGGCGAGTTTCTGAGGCTTATTCTGGGATTTTTCGAGAATAAATCGAAGGCAATCCTGTAAGTCACCTCGTCCGCGCCGTTATTGTAAAGCAGAATTTCTACGTCCTTCTTAGTCTGCGAAAGTATCGAGCTCAGGCAGTCGGCTATATAGTCGCTGCTGTTGTTCATCAATACGACGACGGAAAACTCGGGCTTTTCGCACTCCGCCTTCGCCATTTTCTGCATCTGCTCAAAATGGTCTCTTACCCAATATTCGAGATTTGACATATTTGCGTAATAGCCGTACTCTACCATCGCACGGCAGAAGGCTGATGCTATTCTTGCCTTGTCGGATGCCGACACGCGAATAAGGTCCCAATAGATAAAATCAATAGCCCACTCGAAAAAGTATTTCGCCGTCTTTTTGTTGAAAAAGTCATTCTCGCGCCAGTTCTTTGCAATACTGCATATCATATTAACGTGTCTTTCAAGTCTTACACTGTAATCCTTGAATTTTACGCTGTTCATTATAGATTCGGGGCGCGAGTGCTCGTAGTTATACAGCTTATCGCTTATAGTAACCAGCTTTTTGGCGGCAGGGAAGAGCTTGAACTGGAAGGCGGTATCCTCGCCCACCACGATATTCTCGTCAAGCCTGAAGCCGTGCTTTTCAATAAACTCGCGGCGCACGAGATTTCTCCATAAAAACGGCTGTGCGCCCCTCACCTCAAACAGAGCGCTGACACAGTCCTTGCCGCGAAGAACGTTGTAGGACGGAGAAAGCGCGTCCTTGAGCCATTGAGGGGTGTCGGAGTCGAGGGGGACGGGATTTGCGCCGCATACCACGATGTCCGCGTCCTCCCTGACAGCCCTGTTATAAAGCACCTCGAACATATCGGGGTTGACGAAATCGTCTCCGTCGACGAATCCTACGTATTCGCCCTTAGCTGCGTCAAGGCCTGCGTTTCTCGCGCTCGGCAGTCCACCGTTGGGCTTGTCAACGATAACGATGCGGCTGTCCTTCTTTTTGTATTCCTCGAGTATCGAGAGGGAGGAGTCCTTGGAGCCGTCGTTGACGCATACGATTTCTATATCCGTAAGCGTTTGATTTATCAGGCTGTCAAGACACCTCGGCAAATATTTTTCTATATTGTATATCGGAACTAAAACTGAAACTAACGGTGAATTTGACATTGTTCTTTCCTTTCAATAAAAGCGCATCAGGCCCGACTCAGATATTTCTCTTTGAATTTTCTGAAGCAATGCTTTATCGTTTTCCAAAATCCGTGATTTTTATAATATCTTTTAAATTTTTCCACGCGAATTTGGTTTATGCTCTTCTGCTTCGGCTTCTTATTGTCTCTTTCCGTCGTGCAGTATTTGTGAAGCGATACGTTCTGCAGATGCATAATGCTTCTGATATTTTCGCTTTGAAGGTCAAAGCCGACCTCGCTTGGAACACGCATTGAATTTTCCCACCAGAAATGGGAGTAAAGCCCCTGTACGTTAACGTAAGGCGTCATTGCCTCGTCAAAATACAAAAGCGCGCGCTCAAATACGCGGTATTTGTTATCAACTCTCGTACAGTCGCGATAGTAGAGCGCTCCGTCCTTTTCCTGTGTGGAAATATTGTATATCCACCACGCAAAGCTGTTTACGCCGCTTTTTGAGTTCTCCTTAAACACCTCGTAGGTGCTCTTGCCGTCAGTATTTCCCGCAACGCTCTCGGTAAACTTATATTTTCTCAGCCTTGCCGCATTGATAGAGTATACGTCGCGTCCGTCGTCCCCGCCGTTCTCTCTTGGCAGGGTAAGCGCGTCAAATTCGTCGTTATTGCAGGTTATAAAGAAGTCGCTTATGTCGCGCAGGAAAAGACATCTGCTGTTTAGGTAAAGAACCTTGTTCTTAGTAGGCATAAGCACCGGCAGAACCAAGGGATACTGGCGCGGAAGGTCAAAGTCCGTCTCCTTAAACGAAAGCTCTGCGAGCTTTTGCCTTGCGTCTATTATTTCAAGCGTGTTGTCACCAAAAACGGCGTGCTTCAGCCTCTCGGCATCCTCACATTCCTCGCGTCCGTTGCAGAAAAGCGAAAAATCTACGGATACGTCGTCCTTCTTGCTCGCCAGTACAGACGATATCAGCGTAGCCGCGGCAAAGCGCTCTCCTTTAACGAAGGGAATAGCTACGGGGATTCTTATTTTGGAGCGCAGGAAGGTAGCGGAAAGGGACTTCTGACGCATTCCGCGGCTCTTCAGATGCTCAATGAATATGCCCGTCATACGCTCGGAAATAAAGAGTCTCTTGTCCGTCAGGTCAACACGTCTTTCAAACTCGAAAAGGATATTGAACAGCCACTCGCAGTACTCGAAAAACTCCTTTTTCGGAAGAATGAACATATTGCACAGATTGCAATACGACATATTAAGGTACCTGTCAGCCGTAGCGGAGTACTCGGGATATTTATCCTTGAGTATTGATATCGCAAGGTCAAGGTCCTCAATATGATGGTTTTCCTTATAGTGCTTGTAAATGTTATCAACACGTCCGATATGAGCAACGTAATCGCAGTCGTCAAAAAGATGCGCGATAGAGTCCTCGTTATAATTGATGCGGCTGTAATAGTCGCTGTCTATCTCATCTACCGCTTCCACAACGTCGTGGCTCTTGCGGAATATGAAATGACGCCTGTAATGCATCAGTCCGATATAATCGGGGCTTCCAAGCTCCTCGTAGTTCTTCCACGCCCAGTACAGTGCGGTTATCTCGTTATACGAGTTGTTTTTGTCCGAGATATTATCACCCGTATCGTCGCCTATCATATTTTCGGTAAGCCATTTAAGATTCGGGTCGTTTTCGCCCATTCTCTTTTTCGCATTCGATCTTCCTACGTGAATGGGAGTGAAAACCTCGTCCTTGAAAAGACGGTCGGGCTTGTGATAGCATATGAGTATTTTTACCGAGGGTTTTTTAGAATCCATTTTGTTGCTCCTGAAAGAAAGTATGTGATTATAAAAAGTCTGTGTCAGTGAAGCCTTACTCGCCGAGCTCCTTCTGTACCGTCTCGAGCGCCGCGGCGATTACCTTGTCCATATCGTAGTACCTGTAGTGGCCAAGACGTCCGCCGAATATGACGTCGTCACATTGCTCGGCAAGTGCCTTGTACTCCTCGTAAAGCTTGTTGTTGCGCTCGTCGTTAATGGTGTAGTAAGGCTCGTCGCCCATCTTCCACTCGGACGAGTATTCTCTGGAAATTACCGTTTTTTCCTGCTTGCCGAACTCAAAGTGCTTGTGCTCGATAATTCTCGTGTATGGTATCTCGCTTTCGGTGTAGTTTACTACCGCGTTGCCCTGATAGTTGTCGGTGTCAAGCACCTGTGTATCAAATCTCACGCTCCTGTATTCGAGAACGCCGAGCTTGTAGTTGAAGAACTTGTCTATCTGACCTGTAAACAGCGTCTTTTTCGCAACGCCCTCGTTGACCTTGATAAAGTCGAAATAGTCAACGTTGAGCTTCACGTCGCAGCCCTCAAGCATCTTCTCTATAATCTGCGTGTATCCGCCTATCGGAATACCCTGATAGCGGTCGTTGAAATAGTTGTTGTCGTAGGTGAAGCGCAAGGGAAGTCTCTTGATTATGAACGCGGGCAAAAGCTTGCAGTCTCTGTCCCACTGCTTTTGCGTGTAGCCCTTGATAAGCTTTTCGTAAACGTCGCGTCCTACAAGAGACAGCGCCTGCTCCTCAAGGTTCTTTGGCTCGGTAATATTAAGATCTTCAATCTGCTCGCGGATTTTCGCCTTCGCCTCGTCGGGCGTCTTGATGTTCCACATCTTGCTAAAGGTGTTCATATTGAAGGGCAGATTGTAAAGCTCATCCTTGTATACCGCAACGGGTGAGTTGATATAGTTATTGAACTCGGCAAATTGGTTTACGTAATCCCAGATTTTCTTGTCCGAGGTATGGAAAATGTGCGCGCCGTACTTGTGCACCTGTATACCCTCAATATTCTCGGTGTAAATATTTCCGCCAACGTGCCCTCTCTTGTCAATAACAAGGCATGTCTTGCCTCTCTTTGTTGCCTCGTGTGCGAACGTTGAGCCGAAAAGACCCGCTCCCACTATCAAATAATCGTACATATTTTTTCCTCTCTATCCGTTTAATATTTTTTTGATTGCCAGCTTAAGGGTTGTAAAAAATCCGTTTTCGCGTATGCTGCGCGCAATTTTATTTCTGCGCGTATCCCTCTTTTTCATCAGAGAATAAATTTCGGGGTATTCGTCTCTCTGCTTTAGCAGCTCAAGAAATTTTGAAAGCTCCGCAGCCTTTTTTTCCAGCCTCTCGATATACGCGCCCTTTTCCGTGTCCGATGAAAGCCCGTCGATGCTTATAAGCTCAGGCTCTTTGATTTGCTCCTCGCCAAGACAGCCCTTTATAAAGCTTATATCGGAAAAGAGCTCCTTTATTCGCTTCCCAAGATACTCTGCCGTGTCGCGGTAGTAAAAATCCTTAAAATTATCTATGATTGCCTGCAGTGTCAAAAGCTCGTCGCGGTCAAAAAGCGACGCGTCTATCTCGCATCTGTCAAATGCCGTGGCAAACTCTTTTCTGAACCTCTCAAGGAAAATCAGCTTGTGCGCGCACGCAATCCGCCTGTACGAATAGAAATAATTGCGGAATTTTACCGCGTGGTAAATCGGAATCAGCCGGGGAAAGGCTTTTTTGTGCCTTTTGGCAAACTCGTAAAGAAAGCTGTATTCGTCCGAGATGCAGAACACCTTGTCCTTGCTGTTTATGCTCGAGTGCGGGTTGTCCTGCCTGTAATGGTAATACGCCTTATCCGTAAATACCGCGCGCTGTGCAAGGGCAACGGTCTGAAAGAAAAATCCGTTATCCTGATAAGACGCGCCCGCCGTCTCGTTGTGGCGTACGTTGTTCTTTTCAAGAAAGTCTCTTTTGTATATGCCCGTCCACGTGTTCAGAATAAACCTGAAGATAATCGGATGCTCTTTAGCGGAAAGCACCTTGTTGTAATACCGTTTCGAGGTGGGTGTCATAACGTATTTTTCACTCTCTATTTTCGGAGTGGTAAACTCGTAAAAATCCGATTTGACAAAATCCGCACCGTGCTTTCTTGCAATCTCGTAAAGCTCGGAAAACATATTTCCGTCTATATAGTCGTCCGACTCGACGATAGCAACGTACTCGCCGCGCGCGCTTGAAAGCCCAAGATTCATAGCCCTTCCGTAGCCGGAGTTTTTCTGTGAAAGGAGCTTGATGCGTTCGTCCCGCTCCGCGTACTCTCTCAATATTTCGGGCGATGAATCCGTAGAGCCGTCGTCAACCGTCAGTATCTCAATGTCGGATAAGGATTGTGATATTATACTGTCAAGACATTCCCGTAAATACCTCTCGGCATTGTAAACCGGAACTATGACGCTGATTTTTGGCATTTTTCGTACCGTCCAAATTCTCTTTTGTAATTAAATAATATAATTCTGCAATTTTATTTTAACATATACGCACAAAAAAAGCAAGAGTGTTTTTTTCTGAGCTTTGAGCGCAAATCCGAGCGCAATTTGTGTTTTTCTATTGCATATGTCGAAAATTTGTGTTAGAATAGAATTTGATGATAAAAAAATATTGCTTTGAGGAAGATGAAAATGAATCGTTTTAAAAAGCTTTTATGTCTGCTTGCGGTGCTGACCGTCATACTGTCGGTATTTACGGTAGGAGCGCTTGCGGCGCAGATAACGACTGCCGCAACGGGATACGACAGCGCAGACGACGTTGATTACAAAAAGAGCGGAAGCTACATAGCCAACTGGGGCGCGAGGGGAGAGACTGCTACATTCCTCTCAAGCTATGCCGAATCGTTCTATACCGGCAGCTACGACTACGACGTTTTGAGCAAGGCAAACGGCGGAACAGGCACGAACGATGCTTATACCAGCAATCTCTATAATCACCTCAAGGCGCTTATGAAGAGCAAGCATAAAAAGGAAACGTCCTACCAGGAAACGAGAAGTCTTTACAGATATACGGATTGCGTGAGCAATAACACTAATAAGATTTCATCCTTTTACTCCGGCACCGTTCTTAACGGCACCTGGGACAGCGGCGCTACGTGGAACAGAGAGCACACGTGGCCTAACAGTAAAGGACTTGGCGGAAACGATGAGAACGATATTATGATGCTCCGTCCAACCTCGGTTTCCGAAAACAGCTCGCGCGGCAATACCGCCTACGGCCAAGGCTCGGGCTACTATGATCCCGGTGAAAGCACGCGCGGCGACGTTGCCAGAATTTGCCTTTACGTTTACGTCCGCTGGGGTAACACGGGCAAAATGTGGGGCGCAAGCGGAGTTATGCAAAACCTCGATACCCTTTTAAGATGGATGGAGGAGGACCCCGTTGATACCTGGGAAATGGGCAGAAACGATGCGGTTCAGTCCATCACGGGTACGAGAAACGTTTTCGTTGACTATCCCGAATACGCATGGCTGCTTTTCGGACGCGATATTCCGAGCGACCTTGAGTCACCGAGCGGAGAGGGCGGCAATGCTTGCGACCATCAGACCGAGATTACGGGCGCGTATGCCGCAAGCTGCACGGTAAACGGCTATACAGGTGACACGGTATGCACCGTTTGTAAGGTAACCTTAAAGAAGGGAAGCGTTATACTTGCCTCTCACAGCTACTCCGAATATGAAATAACCCTCGAGCCTACCTGTACCGAAAAGGGTGAAAAATCAAGAGAATGCTCGGTAT
>JAZRNI010000080.1:0-1542 GCA_045648105.1 Eubacteriales bacterium
TTTTTACTTGTGATATAATAACGGTGATAGGAGGGGCTACTGACTATTATAGAGAAGAACGTATCATTCTTATAGTCACGCGCCTTTTTTGTATTTTTTCCTGCACCTACGCACCGTTTGTGCGTTTCTTTGCACAAAAAAGACTAAGGACTTTATGCAATTCTGAGTCTTTTTGTCCTTAATCCGCCATTCTGAAAATACAAAACCACCTTAGATTTTGAGGTAATCAATATGGACAATATAAAAATAACCGTAGGAGCAGATTGCGACGGATATAAAATAGTAGATTTTTTGAAGAATAAGGCGCACTTCTCTGCCACCCTCGTAAAACGCGTGAAATTCGGCGGCGTAAGTGTCAACGGCGAGCTCGTCACTATGCGCAGGATTTTAAGTGAGGGCGATAAAATTGAAATCACCCTGCCGAGCGAGAAAAGCGAGAACGTAGAGCCGATTTACGCGCCGCTCGATATCATTTACGAGGATGATTATATCCTCGTTGTAAATAAGCCGAAGAATATGCCCACGCACCCATCGCGCGGTAACAGCCTTCTGACCCTTGCCAACGCCGTTTCTTACTATCTCGGAGAGCCGAGCGTGTTCCGCGCTATAAACCGACTTGACCGAGATACCTTTGGACTCGTGCTTATTGCGAAAAATGCGTTCAGCGCGGGAATTTTCGGGAAAATGATGAAAAATCGCGAAATTATTAAAAAATACACGGCAGTAATTCAAGGCATCCCCAACGAAAAACACGGAATTATCGATGCGCCTATTGCGCGCGAGAGCGAGGGCAATATCAAAAGAGTCGTGCGCGAGGACGGCAAAAGAGCCGTAAGCGAGTATGAGCTCCTACGCACAACAAGCGAGGGAAATTCAGTTTGCCGTATTACTCTGCACACGGGCAGAACGCATCAGATAAGAGTCCACCTTGCCTATGTCGGCCATCCCCTCGTAAACGATTTTCTGTACGGGACAAGGCAGGACGAGAGTGAAACCTACAGTCTGTGCTGCTCATCCCTTGAATTTGTCCACCCGATAACGAAAGAAAAGCTAAGTCTGCATTTGCCGATTTAATTTTAAATTAGCGTTTGCGTAGCAAATTCATAACGGCAAGCGAAAGCACCCATCATAGCTCTAAGCTAAAAACCGACAGAAAAAGAGAGAACGTTTCGGTATTTTGATATAACCGATTTGCTCTCTCTTTTTTGCTTGTAATAAGGTTTTTACTTTATTTTTTGTTTTTGTAAATTCTTCTGAACTCCTCAACAGCCGATGCGAAGTCCTCAATAGCTCCGTCAACGACGCCGGGGTCCGTCATATCGATACCCGCAACGAGCAGGCTTTCAAGGGGGGACCTTGAGTCACCGCACTTTAAGAAGTCGATGTACTTGCAAACGTATGCATCGCCCTCGGTCTCTATACGCTTAACTATAGCGGACGCGGCGGAAATGCAGGTTGCGTACTTGTATACGTAGAAGCAGGTATAGAAATGCGGTATTCTCATCCACTCATAGGCTATCTGCTTATCCGCAGCTACGTCCT
>JAZRNI010000081.1:0-4520 GCA_045648105.1 Eubacteriales bacterium
TGTTGAAATCAATTGCTATCGCGGTATCAGACACAGAAAGGGTCTCCCCGTAAGAGGTCAGCGTACCAAGACGAATGCAAGAACAAGAAAAGGTCCCGCAAAGACCATAGCGAATAAGAAGAAGTAAGGAGTGAGATAAGATGGCAGTAGCAAAGAAAATCGTTAAAAAGCGCCGCGAACGTAAAAACGTTGAAAAAGGCGTAGCACACATCCGTTCCACTTTTAACAACACAATAGTAACGATATCCGATATGCAGGGTAACGTTATCTCTTGGGGAACTGCAGGCGAAATGGGCTTCAAGGGCTCAAAGAAGTCTACCCCCTATGCAGCACAGACAGCAGCTGAGCACGCAGGTAAGATCGCAGTTGATAACGGCATGAAGACTGTTGAGGTTCTCGTAAGAGGTCCCGGACAGGGCCGTGAGTCTGCAATCCGCGCTCTCGCTACCGCAGGTCTCGAAATCACAATGATTAAGGACGTAACACCGATTCCTCACAACGGTTGTCGTCCCCCCAAACGCAGACGCGTTTAATTGAAAGGGAGGTAACAGAAAATGGCAAGATATACAGGTCCTAACTGTAAAATGTGTCGCCGTGAGGGATGCAAGCTCTACCTTAAGGGTGAGAGATGCACTAACGGCAAGTGCGCGTTTGATCACAGAAGCACAGCTCCCGGTCAGCACGGCGCAGCTCGCAAGAAGGTCGGAGAATACGGAAAGCAGCTTCGTGAGAAGCAGAAGGCAAGACGCTACTACGGCGTACTTGAAGGTCAGTTCAAGCACTACTACGAGATGGCTGAGAAGATGGACGGTATCACAGGTGCAAACCTTCTTACCCTTCTCGAAAGACGCCTTGACAACGTAGTATACAGAATGGGTATGGCAGCATCCAGAAAGGAAGCTCGTCAGCTTGTTCTCCACGCTCACTTCACCCTTAACGGCAAGAAGGTTTCTATCCCCTCTATCCTCGTTAAGGCAGGCGACGTAATAGCTGTAAAGGAAACTAGCAAGGATAACGCTAAATTTAAGGCTCTTGCGGAGCAGATGACTACCGTTACTACTCCCAAGTGGCTTGAAAACGATGCTAAGAACCTTCTTACTAAGGTTGTAGCTCTTCCTCAAAGAGACGATATCGACTTCGAGTTCGAAGAGCAGCTTATCGTCGAGCTCTATTCTAAGTAATCCCTCCGATATGATGCGAAAGAAATATGAGGCGCCATACGTCTTCATATTCTTCGCCTCTTATCAAACAAGTTAAAATATAATTTATAAGGAGGAAAGTTCCAATGATGAACGCAATAGAGAAGTTTAATATAACTGCTACCGACGTCTCGGAAAACGGAAGTGAAGCTACTCTCGTCGTTGAACCTCTCGTAAGAGGCTACGGTATAACGCTAGGCAACTCGCTTCGCAGAGTTCTTCTGTCTACACTTCCGGGCTATGCGGCTACAAGCATTAAAATTGACGGTGTGCTTCACGAGATTTCTGCGTGCAACGGAGTTAAAGAGGACGTTCCTGAGATAGTTCTTAACGTAAAGGGAATTGTCGCAAAGGTTGAGTGTGAGGGCCCTAAGACTGTCGTAATCGACGTAACAGGTCCCTGTAATGTAACAGCGGGTGATATTACTCCCGATGCAGACCTTACAATACTTAATCCCGATCATCACATCTGTACAGTAAGCGAAAACGCTCGCTTCTATATGGAGATTACCTTTGACGAGGGACGTGGCTATGCTCCGTCCGAGGTCAATAAGCAGAACTACCTTGCAAGCGTGGGCGCAAACCTTGGCGCTCCTATCGGTCTTATCTTCGTTGACTCTATCTTTACACCTGTTTATAAGGTAGAATATAACGTAGAGAATACTCGCGTAGGTAACATCACGGACTACGATAAGCTCACCATAAAGGTTCTCACAAACGGCACAATCGCAGCACAAGAAGCGGTATCACTCGCCGCAAAGGTTCTCAACGACCACCTCAAGCTTTTCATCGATATGTCTGAAAAGGCTAAGACCGCAGACACCCTCGTTGAAAGGTCAGAAGTAACTAAAGTAAAAGTACTCGAGATGACCATTGAGGAGCTTGACTTGTCTGTAAGAAGCTTCAACTGCTTGAAGCGCGCTAACATCGACACTGTCGAGGATTTGATTGAACGTACTGAGGACGATATGATGAAGGTGCGTAACCTTGGTCGCAAGTCCCTTGAGGAAGTTATACAAAAGCTCGAGTCTCTTGGACTCAGCTTGAAAAAGGACGAAGAATAAGAATTAGGAGGACACTATATGAGAAAGCTTGGCAGAACAACTGCACAGCGTAAGGCTATGCTCAGAGGCATGGTAACTCTTCTTCTTGAAAATGGCAAGATTGAAACGACCTACACCAGAGCGCAGGAAGTTTCCGCAAAGGTTGACGAGATGATTACCCTTGGCAAAAAGGGCGACCTCTCCGCATATCGCGCGGCTCTCGCATACATCACAAAAGAAGACGTAGCGAAAAAGCTCTTCACCGTAATAGCACCTGCATACGCAAATGTGAACGGTGGTTATACTCAGGTATTAAAGATGGGTACTCGTCGTGGCGACGGAGCAGAAACCGCTATTGTAAAGCTCGTTGCTATCAAAGCAGCAGCTGAGGAAGCTAATTAATTATTAAACGGCATATTGCCTATATAAAAAAGAGACGATTCTTACGAGTCGTCTCTATTTTTATTTCCACGGACTGAAATCTGAGGCCGGTCGCATCTTATGCTTGATTGCGGTGCTGGCTTCGCTTTTCCTTGAGTATCTCAACGTTACGTTCTACCTGCTTTTTATGCAAGGGATACCAGAACCATAAAATCGCGGCTAATACGAAAAAGCCGATAGCAGGTACAAGTGTTGAAATATTAAATATTCCGTCAAGCACGGGCTGCGTAAACGCACTTTCCTGCGAATAACCAATAACCTCCAGGAGAAGTCCTGTCAATCCTGCCGATGTCGCCTGACCGAGCTTTCTTGCAAAGGAATAAAGCGCGTAAATTGAGCCGTCCTCGCGGAATCCCTGCCGTATCTCGCTGTAATCGATTACGTCTGTTATAAGCGCCCACGATACCATCGCGAAAATACCGAGTCCAAACCAGCTGACGCTCGTAAGTGCAATATAAACCCATACGCTCTCCGGTCTGATGAAAAACAGCAATAAGGATATAGATGCCGCTAAAAGCGACGATATAACGCTTATTTCCGCTTTTCCAAGCACTCGCACAAGGGGCTTTGCAACACTTGCCGCCACAATCATACCGAATAGCATGGTAACGGTGGAAAGCGACTGCGCCGCCGCGTTGTTGTAATAGTTCGGATAGACGTAATTCGCCATACTTTGTAAGGTTAGCTGAGACAGAAGCATAACCACAGATGCCACTATAATCGCGAGCAATGCGCGGTTACGTACCGCCCCGTGTAACAATTTTCCGATATTACTTTGCTCAACAGGACTGTGTGATGCGGGGTGTACGCGCTCTGTTACGAGGAAATAACACAGTAAGTAGCACCCAAACGCTAAAAGAGAGAATATGCCGGAAATTACAGTAAAACGAGTTCCGTCAAGCACCGTTACGTCTTCGACAGTCTTGTATGCAAAGAGCGGCACTCCGATACCGATAATCGCGCCGGCCAACGTGCTGCCCATAGTTCTGAATGTCGACAGCGACTGTCTGTCCTCCGGCTCGGGAGAGATAGTCGATGACATCGAGCCGTAGGGAATGTTAATACTCGTATAGAAAATCGAGCCCCATAAGATGTAGGTAATAAACAGCCATAATACCTTAAACCATAATGCATAGCTCGAAAAAGCACTTTGATAAATCAAAAATGAGCTAACTGCAACAGGACCGCACATACGCAGTATCCACGGCTTGAATTTGCCCGCATTCGTGATCTTCGAGCGGTCGCATATTCGACCCATAGTTACGTCAGTAAAGGCATCAATGAAGCGTGCAAACATCATTACGGCCCCGACAATTCCTGCCGAAACGCCCATCACGTCCGTGTAAAATTTCAAGAGAAAGCTTGAAGAGAGAATAAAGGTGAAATCGTTACCGAAATCGCCGAACAAATAACCAAGCTTGTCTCTTATTCCAAAGCGTCTAAATTCTTGGCTTTTAGAATTCATAAGGTTCTCACTTTCAAATAGAGATGACATTATGATTAGCAAAAAATGAAATTTAATACATAGAAAAAGTGACACGGGGTACAACGTGCCGCATAAAAGCGCTTTGCATCTTTATTGCTCTGCCTCTACCTTTACTATTATAATAATGAAGGAAATATATATATTTGCCAAGAAAAAACTGAATTTTCATCGAGGTATAGTTAAAAAAGAGCAGAAGCTTAAAATTTTTGAAAAAATCTCAAAAAAATTTTAAAAAAGGTCTTGACAATTAGGAATTAATGAGATATAATATACAAGCGCTCTGCGGAAAGCTGTAGAGAGGCACTTGCTCATTGAAAATTGAACAATATGAAATTTCTAGCACTATAAGTG
>JAZRNI010000082.1:0-2800 GCA_045648105.1 Eubacteriales bacterium
GGCAGATAATATTTGTTCGATTACACCTTTAATTTTAGGCAGAATTTCCCAAGGGTAGGTGTTCTCGGAGAACAAACTCTTTAAATATTCTATTTTACAGTCGTAGAGATTGCAACATAAGACAGATTCATTCATAAAGCGTATCCTCCGTCTTTTATTACATTTGCGATTTTTTCCGTGAGGCTATCACAAAGCTCCTCGCTTGAGCTCTCGACCATAATTCTTATTACGGGCTCTGTACCGCTCTCGCGAAGCAGAACTCTTCCCTTGCCGTTTATAATCCTTTCCGCATCCTTGCACGCAGAAATTACCGACTCGTCGTTTATAACCGCACGTTTATCCTTAACGCGCAGATTTATGATTTTTTGCGGATAGAGAGTGACACCCTCGCAAAGCTTTGCAAGACTCATTTTTCTATCGCATATTTCCTCGCATACCATAATAGCAGTCAATATTCCGTCGCCTGTGGTTGCGTACTTTTTAAGTATAATATGACCCGACTGTTCACCGCCTATAGCGTAGTCGTTATTCTGCATAGCCTCGTAAACGTATCTGTCGCCAACCTTGGTTTGTACGCACTCGATGCCTATCTTTTTGAGCGACTGAACGGCACCGCTGTTTGACATAACCGTATTGACGAGTACGTTTTTATTGAGCATACCCTTGTTTTTAAGCCTGTTTGCGAGGACGTACATTATAGCGTCACCGTCGACGATCTGTCCGTTTTCGTCTACAGCAATGCATCTGTCAGCGTCTCCGTCAAAAGCGAAGCCGAGGTCAAGATGCTTTTCTCTAACGAGCTTGCAAAGGTTTTCGGGATGGGTAGAGCCGCAGCCTTCGTTTACGTTGAATCCGTTTGGCTCTGCGCCGATTACCGTTGTTTGCGCACCCAGAGCATCAAAAACGGATTTTGCTATCATCCACGAGGAGCCGTTGGCTGAATCAATACCGATACGCAGATTTTTATAGGAGTTTGACGCAAGCGAAATAAGATAGCCTACGTATCTGTTTCTGCCCGCTACGTAGTCTACGATACAGCCTATTTTTTCTCTTTTTGCAAACGGCAAATCCGAGCCGCTGATACCGAATGATGACGTGTCACCGTCGATATAGCTTTCAAAATATGAGGCAATTTTATCGTCAAGCTTCTCTCCGTATCTGTTAATTATTTTAATTCCGTTATCATAATACGGGTTGTGTGACGCGGTTATCATTATACCAAAATCAAATTCCTCTTGACGCGTTACGTAAGATACGCTGGGCGTGGTCGTTACGTGGAGCATATAGGCATCCGCCCCCGACGCCGTAATACCCGCAGCTATAGAATACTCCAGCATATAGCTTGAGCGTCTGGTATCCTTACCAATAACGATACGGGCACGCTCCGAGGGTGACTGAGCCCCTCTTAAGGCACTGTTACAATACCAGCCGAGAAATCTGCCCACTCTGTATGCCTGCTCCGAGGTAAGATTAAGATTCGCCTCGCCACGGAAGCCGTCTGTGCCAAAATACTTGTTAGCGCCGCTTGGCTTACGGTTTATTACAAGGCTTTCTCTGAGTAATTCGTCCGCGCTTATGGAAAAAAGGTCGCAAATCTGCAAGATTTTATCAATTTGCGGTAGCACCTGATCCATTTCCCACTTTGATACGGATTGGCGCGAAACGCCAAGCTTTTCACCAAGAGTCTCTTGAGAAATATTCAGATTGCTACGCAGATGCGTTAGTTTTTCACCTAAGGTCATTTTAAAACCCCCTTTAACATAACTTTTTTATATTATATGCCTTTTAAATCCAATATTCAACCAACTTTATATTGAAGTTTATCGCAACTCTAGGTTGCGAACGT
Source organism: Eubacteriales bacterium (assembly GCA_045648105.1). GTDB lineage: Bacteria > Bacillota > Clostridia > Oscillospirales > CAG-272 > UBA1740. The sequence goes on from JAZRNI010000082.1 coordinate 1,847, forward strand.
GTCATTTTTGAAGGTTTTTTCAAGCAAAATCAAGGAAAAAGTGCAACCTTGGCTTGCGAAAAAATATTTTTTCAACAAAGAAAGGATTTTTTAATTTCGCTTGACTTTTATAGAAAAATATGCTAAAATAACAATCGCTAAAAAATATATTTGCGGGTGTGGCGGAATTGGCAGACGCGCTAGACTTAGGATCTAGTGGACATCCGTGCAGGTTCAAGTCCTGTCACCCGCACCAATCAAAGAGGATACGCCTTCACGGTGTGTCCTTTTTGATTTATAAGGGTGGTTGGACTTGAAGTAGGAGCGGTACTGAATGACAGTCCGGTGGACTGTCAGAGCCGCGAATGACCGCAGGGCGTCGAGCCCGAGAATCAAGTCCTGTCACCCGCACCAAACAGTAGAAATCCGAACCCAAAGCCGGTAGGCGAAGGGTTCGGATTTCTTTTTGTGTTCGGTGATCTGTGATGTCAATCTGCTGTTGTTGGCATCGCGCCCAATCACCGCCCAAGTAAATATCGTTGATAGTTGATGCCAAATGAAAACGAATTGTAAGAAAGGATATTTACGATGAAAAAACGAAATCACTTATACCGAACGATTGATTTTATTGATTCTGCGATAAATAATCTCTGTAATAAAAAAATCCCCTAGCCGGTATATGGCATTAATGGCATTTCAAGCATCTGCCTCGAATTTTCATCTTTAATTTGCGTTTTAATGCATTCCTCACTTATATATTTCTCAAAATTATTTTCCCTTCTGCTTTATAAATACCGTTTTCAGGAACACATCCTCTGACAGAAGATAGCGGATATACTATCGCACCCCCGCCTATTACAGTACCGGGGTTCAGCACCGCGCCACACCCAATCTCGACAAAATTACCGAGAAATGCTCCGCACTTTTTAAGGCCTGTTTCTATGCGCTCTTCCCCGTTTTTAACAGTCACAAGAG
>JAZRNI010000083.1:0-2425 GCA_045648105.1 Eubacteriales bacterium
CACCGTCGGTAATAGACTCTATCTCCTCCAGCGAATTATATATTGCCTCGGGAAATTTTAGGGAAAGCTCGGAGCAAAGCGATGGATTTCCCGCAAAGCTGACGAGTCCTACGCCGCCGCGAAGAGCGGATTCAAGCGAAAGATGAGCCGCACCGCGGTATTTATCACTTCCCGTTATCAGAAGGAGCTTACCGAAGGTGCCTTTGTGTGAGACGTCAGGCCTTTTGGGCAGATTGCGGTGCGCCCACGATTTATCTATCATACGGTATCTGAATTTGAATTTGGAGCTTATTTCCCTTTCGTCAATACCGATGCTGTCAAATATGAGCTCACCGACGTAAAATCTTGCGGGATATGAGATAATACCCGGCTTAACGAATGAAAGAACTACGGTTGCGTCAACGGAGATTGCGAAGTCGCTTACGCTGCCGTTATCAGCATTTACACCGAGGGGGACGTCTATTGCTATCTTATAGGATTCAACTGCCTCGCGGACCGCGACGGAAAGAGGAATCATAATATCAGGCATTTGTCCAACGAAGCCCGTACCGAATACCGCATCTACGATACAGGAGCAGGACTTGATGAATTGCTTTGTCTTTTCTGACGGTATATAGGGCTCAAGCTTACCGCCAAGATTTTTGTATTGCTCATAAAGCTGCTTTGCGCAGTCAACCTTAGGGCCTGTTCCGAACACGTCGTATACTGTTACGTCGTAATCGGCAAAAAGCTTCGTGGCCAGAGAATATCCGTCTGCGCCATTATTGCCCGTACCGGCTAAAATCAAGACGGTTTTGCCGCGCGGAACTCTTTGTCTTATAAATTTTGCAACTGCCTCGCCGCTTCTGTCAACGAGCTCTGAGATGGGAATCTTAAGGTCCTTTTCGAGATACTTATCTATTTTACTTATCATAGAGGAAAGTGCAAGCTTCATATTTAAACCTCGAATACAATAATACTTAATTAGTGCCATATTGCACAAATCTATTATAGTTTTTTTATTGTTTGATGTCAAGGTCTTTGTGCAAAACGGGGAAAAATACCAAATCGCGCAAAAAGTATTTTCAAGCTCGGATTTTTTTGATATAATGTAGTTAAGCAAGGAGGGATGAATATGTCTAAAAAAATCATTGTTACCATCGCGCGTCAATACGGAAGCGGCGGCAGAGAAATCGGTGAAAGGGTGTCGCAAATGCTTGGTATTCCGCTTTATGACAAAGAGCTTATAAAGGATGCGGCTGCCAAAGGAAACTTGAGCGAAAAGATACTCGAAAAGGCTGATGAGGTTGCGGCAAACAGCCTCCTATACACTCTTGCTATGGGCTCTAACGTACTTGGTACGACTATGCAATTTGGATATAAAATGCCTGTAAATGACAAGCTGTTCATTCTCCAATCCGATGCTATCAAGAGCTATGCAAGGCAAGGAAGCTGCGTTATCATCGGCAGATGCGCGGACTATGTTTTGAGAGATGAAAAAAACGTGTTCCGTATATTCATTTACGGAGACCTTGACCATCGCCGCGCAAGAGTTGCCGAGCGTCATCCGGAAATCAAGTCCTCGCAAATTATTGACGTAATAAACAAGACGGACAAAAGACGCTCCTCATATTACAGCTTCTATACGGGAAACAAGTGGGGCAAGTACGATAACTACGATATTGCAGTTAACTCCTCTACCCTTGGAATTGACGGCTCGGCGAAGCTCATTGTTAACTCCGTAAAGCACCTTATGGACGAGGAATAAATCTTGAATATATACGCAATACACCCCGTGTAATTTGACACGGGGTGTACCTTTTTAGAAAAATATGTAGTTGTTGTACTTTGTCGGGATGCCTGCACGGTAAAGATGTGAGTCTGAGGAAAGCTGCAAAACCTTCGGCACAGAGAATCCGACTGCGTCGGAAAATTCTATTACAGTCATACCTGAATGAGATATACTGAAGTGCGTTGTCATCATTGGAAAAGGGATGTCGAGAATGGATGAAAGGAAGGTTAATCCAAAGCCTTCATGCGCGAAAAACGCAACTCTTTGGCGGTTGGGCTTTTGCGATATAAATCCGCCCCGTTCTCTGTCGTGAACGTATCCGAGCGATGCTAAAAATTCGTCTGCGTGTTTATCTATGCGCTCTATTCCCTCTTTATACCTTGAGCCGTCGAAGGCTCTGTGGGTATACCATTTATTCCCAAGCTCGCGAATTTCCCTTGTCTGAAAAAACTCAATAAAGCTTTTGTCAAAAAAGCACCATTGCCGTTTGCCGTTTTCCTTAAGCACGGACAGGTCGCGCCAAAGATGCGACTCGCTTGCCCAGTCCAAAATCTCGATTCTGTTTCCTGTGATAAGGGACGTTGGCATTGCGGTCTCGAGTGCTCTGTTTGAGCTTGATGAGTATATTTTATCAATACCGTAAAGAGCAAGTCT
>JAZRNI010000084.1:0-4888 GCA_045648105.1 Eubacteriales bacterium
AGAGCTTGCTTTCGCATTTCGGAGAGGGGGCAATTCTCTCAATGGGAATGAGCGACAGCTATCTCGTTGCTATTGATGAGGGCGCAAATCTCGTCAGGGTCGGCAGAGCGCTATTCAGGAAATAATTTTTAGAAACGGAGATATATAAAGATGTTTGAGAAATGGATAAAGAAGCTTACAGGAAAGTCAAAGGACGAGGAGCCCGATTTCGAGTTCAAGAGCTACGAGGAGGAGAAGGAGGAGATTGCGACTCTGCCCGAGACTAAAAAGGAAGAGCCGAGCCTGCCGGCACACGCGGGGGAGAGCAATATCGAGCTTAAGGTTGTGCGCCCCGAGTCGATGGAGGAGGTATTCACTATTGCCGATTACCTCATTTCGAGCTGCACCGTAGTACTTAACCTTGAGCTGTTGGACAAGGAAACCATCAAGAGAATGCTTGATTTCCTTAACGGTGTAACTTACACGACGGGCGGAGAGGTAAGAAACGTATCGCAGGGAACGTACATCATCACTCCCACAAGCGACGTTAAGACTGTAGTTTAATTTCATATTCAAAAAAAACGAACAGCCGCGGTGCTTTTTGCCACGGCTGTTTAATATAAAGCGAAAGAAGTTTTTTACGTGTATATTTTACTGACTGTAATTTGCAGAATAATAGCCGTCCTGCTTGATGCGGTTTTGATTTTTATGCTTGTGCGAACGCTGCTGCCCTTATTCGGAGTGAGCGAGGACAGCGCGTTCTTCAGCTTTCTCGTTGCGGCAACGGAGCCGTTCATTATACCCGTGCGCTTTATTTTCTACAAGCTGAACTGGTTTCAGGACAGCTTTATTGACGTGGCGTACACGGCGAGCTTTTTGCTTATCTCAATGATAAGCGCCCTTCTTCCAATAATTTAAGGATACTGATAATTTATGAAGTTATATTATAAAAGGAGCGCCAAGGACTATATACTCTACAGTATAATTATTCTTGGCGGAATATTTATTGACTGGCTGACGAAGTTTCTTTCGGTAAAGCTGCTTATGCCGCTTGGCAAAAGCGTACCTATTATAAACGGCGTATTACAGCTGACGTACGTTGAAAACAAGGGGGCGGCGTTCGGTATGTTAAAGGAGCACCGCTGGGTTTTCATACTGGTCAGCACCGTTGCGATAATTGCTATCAGCCTGTTTCTTTATCTCGGTCACGCGCCATCGCGCTTGAGCGCCGCCTCGCTTTCTCTTATCGTGTCGGGCGGTATAGGAAATATGATAGACCGTATTTTTCTTGGGTACGTCGTTGACTTTATTGATTTTTGTCTTATAGATTTTGCGGTATTCAACGGGGCGGACTCCTTCGTTTGCGTTGGCGCGGGTCTTTTGATACTGTCTATAATTCTTATGCCGAGTGAAAAGAAGGTGGGAAAATGACATACACCGCAGAAAAGGATGACGTAGGAAAGAGACTTGACGTAGTGCTTAGCGAAATAGCGGATACCTCAAGAAGCGCCGCGGTAAAACTGATTGAGGACGGGCTTTGCACCGTTAACTCAAAGCCGGAGAGCAAAAAATACGCCTTAAGGCTCGGCGACCTTATTGACTTTACCCTGCCCGCTCTTAAGGAGGGGGTGGCAATGCCCGAGGACATTCCTCTTGATATAATATACGAGGATAGCGACATTGCAGTCGTCAACAAGCCGTCGGGAATGGTGGTGCATCCCGCACCGGGAAATTACACGGGTACGCTCGTCAACGCCCTGCTCTATCATTGCAAGGACAGCTTAAGCGGTATTGGCGGAGTAATAAGACCCGGTATCGTGCACCGTATAGACAAGGATACGAGCGGTCTTTTAGTCGTAGCAAAAAACGATGAGGCGCACCTCGCCCTTTCCGAGCAGCTCTCCTATCACGGAGTAAAAAGAGAGTACCTCGCCTTGGCGCGCGGCGGCTTTAAAAACGATAGCGGTACTGTGAACTTGCCTATTGGCAGGCACCCTAAGGACAGAAAGAAAATGGCAGTGCACAGCATCGGAGCTGCGGGTGCTAAGGACGCGATTACGCATTACGAGGTCCTGGAGCGCTTTGGCGAAGCCACTTATCTTAAAGTTAATTTAGAGACCGGCAGAACGCACCAGATTCGCGTTCATATGGCGCATCTTGGGCACGCGCTTCTTGGCGACGAGCTGTATTCTACGAACAAAATTCGCTTTGAAAAGCTACACGCCCCCCTATTTGACGGTCAAATGCTCCACGCAAGGGCGCTCTGCTTCAAGCACCCGAAAACGGGTGAATATATGAAATTTGAGTGTGAATTGCCCGAAAATTTCACAAAGGTCCTTGAGATACTCAGAAAAGAAGGATAGCGTGACGTCCTTAGCGTACATCACTTAGTTATGATTGCCCTTGCGGGCGCTGCGCGCAGTTATGATTGCCTGGCGGCAAGCTATGAGTTATGGACGGCTCGCCGTGTTATGATGCGCCTTTGGCACAGCTTGAAGTTAGACGGGCAATCATACCGTAACGCTCGGCAACCGCCGAGCTCATAGCTTTCGCATAAGCGAGCATCATCACGTTTGGCAGAGGCAAACTCATAACTCTAAAGTGAAAACATTGAAGGGAGGAAAAACGGTGGTTTTATCGACGCAAGGGCTTCGTCTTTCGTTTCTTGGGACGGATATACTAAAGGGAATAAGCTTTTCCGTAAACGAGGGCGACAAGCTTGGAGTTGTCGGTGTAAACGGAGCCGGAAAGACCTCCCTTTTTCGCTTAATAAGCGGAAAATACTCGCCTGACGCAGGCGAGGTTTTTATACAAAAGGGATATACTGTCGGGGTACTTGAGCAGAACCCCGACCTTTCCGCCCTGCCGAGCGAGATGAGCTGTATAGAATATATGTATACGGCGTTTGAGCGCTTACTGGAAAAGGAGCGCCGAATGGACGGGTACGAAAAGGAAATTGAGCTCGCCTCGCGCGAGCTTTCACACGAGAGAGCGTCAAGGGCGTCGCTTGCTCTTGCGGAGCTTAGCCGTCTTTATGCCGAGGAGGGCGGGCTTGAGTTCCGTTCGCGCTGCCGCGGTATGCTTTTAAGGCTTGGCTTTAGTGACGAGATGATGAACCGTAAGATTTCCACGCTTTCTGGGGGACAGTATTCACGCCTTGCGCTTGCGAGACTGCTTGCCACGGAGCCGGATATACTTTTGCTTGACGAGCCGACAAACCATCTCGACCTTGACTCGCTCGTTTGGCTTGAGAGCTTTCTTGCATCTTATAAAAAGACGGTTCTTATTATTTCGCACGACAGATATTTTCTCGACAAGACTACGGGCAAGACCCTGCACCTCTTATACGGCGAGGCGAGGCTTTATAACGGCAACTACAGCTTTGCAAAGGCGCAAATGAACTCGGAGGCGGCATCGCTTGAAAGGCGCTATAAGGAGCAGCAAAAGGAAATTGCCAGGATTCGCGCGAATATAGAGTTTCAAAGACGGTGCAACCGTGAGCACAATTTCGTGACGATACGGTCTAAGGAAAAGCAGCTTGAGAGAATGGAAAAGGTCGAGCTTGCCCCGCCCTCGCCAAAGGAAATCAGACTCCGCTTTGCGAGCGAGGAGGAAAGCACTCAGGACGTATTGCGTATTGAGGATTTGAGCTTTGGCTACGGAGAGAGAGCGATTATAAAAAACCTCACTATGCTGGTGCGGCGTTACGAGCGCGTAATGCTCCTTGGGCCTAACGGATGCGGTAAATCTACGCTTATGAGGCTTATAAATTCACTCATCCTGCCAAGCAATGGCAAAATCACGCTTGGATATAATATAAAGATAGGATATTACGACCAGGAAAACTGCCGTTTAAATGCGAAGAACACGGTTTTCTCCGAGATGCGGGAGGAATATCCGCTGAAAACGGATCTGGAGCTGAGAAGCACCCTTGCCCTGTTCCTGTTTGGAGCTGACGATATGGACAAGAGTGTTTCGGCACTGTCGGGCGGTGAGCGCGCGCGTCTTACGCTTGCAAAGCTGATGCTGAAAAAGGTCAATTTGCTTGTGCTTGACGAGCCAACGAACCATCTTGACATAAGCTCAAGAGAGGCGCTTGAGGAGGCGCTTATGGCCTTTGACGGAACTATTATCGCGGTATCGCACGACAGGTATTTTATAAACAGAACGGCAACGCGCGTGATTGAGCTTAACCCTGAGCTTGAGCGAGGAATGGCGGACGTCGTGCTTGACGAGGGTGACGAGGCGTTTGGCGTATATCTTGCCCTCAAGGAAAAGCGAGCTGCACAAAATGCCGAAAAACATAGGGACGCAAGGCCGAAAAGCTCCAAGGAGGAATACGAGAGGAAAAAGCGCGAGGAGAGCGAGGCGCGCGCGAAAAAGCGCGCTATTGAGAAGGCGGAGGAAAAAATCGCGTTTCTTGAAAAGCGCCTTTCCGAGCTTGACTGTGAGCTTTTTACCACCGCGGCAACGGATTACGTGCGCGCAGGAGAGATAGATACGGAAAAAAGCAAAATTGAAGAGGAGCTGCTCGCCCTTTACGAGCTTGTTATGTAATGATAAGAAATATATTTATTGACCTTGATGATACTATACTTGATTTTCACAAGGGCGAAAAAGTGGCGTTAAGTGCGACCTTAGAGCATTTTAATATACCCCCGTGTGAAGGAATAGTGAGAAGATACAGAGAAATCAACTCAGAGTGCTGGAGAAAGCTTGAGACGGGTGAGTACACGAGATACGAGGTACTGCACAAGAGATTTGATATACTCTTTGCCGAGTTTAACTACGACGTCAAGAGCACTGACGCGCAGAGCGAATACGAGCGCCGCCTATCGCTTGAGCATCCGTTTATTGAGGGCGGACGCGAGCTGCTGGACTCTCTGTACGGAAAATACCGTCTTTATAT
>JAZRNI010000085.1:0-1591 GCA_045648105.1 Eubacteriales bacterium
TGACCTTGATATTCGGCAAGGACTCTATACGCTCAAGAAGCGACGGCACCTGTTCGGGTAAAACTCCGCTTTTCTGCGCCTCTCTTGCCGAGTTTACCTCTAAAAGAACGTCGATGCTCCGACCGAGATTTACCGCGTGCCGTGATATCTCAAGTGCCAGCTTTTCCGAGTCGAGCGACTGTATGCTCGAGCAAAAGGGCACTACCGTTTTCACCTTGTTTCTTTGCAGAGTGCCTATCTGGTGCATATTGACCTTAAGTCCCCGCTCCGAAAGCAGCTTGTATCTTCTAAGAAGCTCCTGGGGTCTGTTCTCCGCAATATCCGTAACGCCAAAGCTCGCGAGCGCTATAAGCTCCTCGTCGCTTGCGCTCTTGCTTACCGCCACGAGTCTTGCCCTGCCAAAAATCTCAGCCCTTACCGCCTCGACGTTGCGCTTGATATAATCAAATTCGCCCATAAGATATAAGCCCTTTTCCGTTTTTTATATAATTGCACATGATAATTATAACATTTACGCGCGGAGTTTTCAAGTGTTTTTGAAAAATTTATTTATTTGAAGGCGGATTTTTCTGTTTTAACGATTTTTCACTTTTCCTTGGCAAAAGCTCTTGATTTTACGGCTCGGATATGATAAAATAAATTAAATATATAAAAAAGGACACGCATACTATGCACGAAAACGTAAACGGCACCTCTCTGCCGTCCCCGCTCGCGCTCTCCTATCTCGGAGATGCGTACTACTCGCTCTACGTTCGGAATATGCTCGTCGCACGCGGAATCGCTAAGTCAAAGGAGCTGAATTTAGAGTCGCTTGAATACGTCACGGCGCAAAATCAGGCAAGAATGTTTGAGATTATAAAGCCGCATCTTTCCGAGGACGAGTCGCTTTGCGCGCGGCGCGCCTATAATTCAACTCACTTAAACCCACCCAAAAAAACAAAAATAAAGGACTACCGCGCGGCAACTGCGTTCGAGGCGGTAATCGGAATGTTATACTACATAAAGGATACGGAAAGGCTCGACGAGCTTATGAATATCGCACACGGAGGTATGAAAAATGATACAGAAGATTAAAGGAACTATGGATATCCTTCCAAACCAAACACCCCTTTTCAGATACGTAGAGGGCATTATGCGCGAGGAAGCGGAGAAGTACGGCTACGGCGAAATCCGCACGCCTACCTTTGAGAACACGGAGCTTTTCGTGCGCGGTGTCGGCGACACCACCGACGTCGTACAAAAGGAAATGTATACCTTCGACGATAAGGGCGGCCGCTCAATCACCCTTCGCCCCGAGGGTACGGCAGGCGCTATGAGAGCCTTCCTTGAGCACGGTCTTTTCAATGAACCGTTGCCGCAGAAGGTCAGTTACCTTACCTCCTGCTACCGCTACGAAAAGCCCCAGGCAGGCAGATTGCGTGAATTCCACCAGTTCGGTGTTGAGTGCCTCGGCACAGCAGCACCTGCGGCAGATGCAGAGCTTATCAGCCTCGGTCACGAAATCTTTTCGCATCTCGGTGTTGAAGGTCTTCAGCTTGAAATAAATTCAATCGGCTGTCCGACCTGCCGCAAAAAATACCACGAGGCACTT
>JAZRNI010000086.1:0-3720 GCA_045648105.1 Eubacteriales bacterium
AGCCGTCATCCGAAACTATCGTTTGTATATTGTAAGGATATCCGTCTATCGCGTAATGCTTGTAAACCTTGATTCCCAGCGCCTCAAGCTTTGCTCTGAATGCCTCGGCAACAGGATTCTCGGTATATCTGGTCATAACCACCGAGCCTACGAAAAGGCCGTAGCCGCGGAATGCATCTATAAGACGCAGACAGTCAAGGTCATAGGTAATTCCGAGGTCTCCCCTGACCTTGTTCTTTTCAATATCCGCAGTATTGACGGCAAGTATAATTTCGGCAACGTCGCGCAGCTCTATGAGCATACGTATTTTGCTGTCGGGTACGAAGCCCGGCAAAACTCTTGACGCATGATAATCGTCAAAAAGCTTACCGCCAAATTCAAGATAGAGCTTGCCGCCAAACATACTGACGCGCTCCTTTATCTTTTCCGACTGAAGCTTTAAATACTTTTCGTTATCAAAGCCCTTGATATTCATCCTGCACCCCCTGCGCCTTTAAAAATCATAATGTAACTATTTTATCACAACAAAGACCTTTTTTCAAGTTAAAAACTGCGGATTTCGTGAAAATATTTCGTACAAATTTCAAATGTGTTTTTGTATAAAGTATATAAAAGTACATTTTTTACAAAATGTTTATTGTAATTTGCCGTGTTAAGTGCTAAAATAGTTCTTACCACATAAGTTATGAAAGGAACGGAAATGAACTACAACGTTGACTATGTTGACTTATATGAGCAAGAAAAGAAAAAGGACGTAGCACGCTCCTTCTCGCGCTTTATGCTCTCCCTCTTTCTCTATATTCTCCTTCCCTCAATCGCCATAGTCGCATTAGAATACGCCCTGCTTTTCGCTATCGGCGCTGAAGCGACTCTCGCAATTTTTGATGACGTCTATATGCTCTGGGTTATTTCGGTCTTGCCGATGTACCTTATCGGACTGCCCGTGCTCGTCCTTATGACGCGCGGTATGAAAAAGAAAAGCTTTAGTAAAAGAAAGCTCAGCTTCAAGGATTTCGGCGCTCTGTTTTTGATTTCCGAGGCATTTATGATGCTCGGCGCTTTTATCGGAAATTTCGTGATGGGAATTATAAGCAGTATAATAGGTCGGGACATCGGCTCAGGCACAAGCGAGCTTATCGAAAAATCTCCGCTTTGGATTACCTTCATAGTTGCCGTCATTATCGGACCTATAGTTGAGGAATTTATTTTCAGAAAATTACTTATTGACAGGCTTGGACGCTACGGCGACGGTGCCGCTATACTTACGTCGGGAATTGCCTTCGGTATTTTCCACGGAAACCTTGAACAGCTTTTCTACGCAACCCTGCTCGGCTTTCTCCTTGCCTTCGTATATACAAAAACGGGAAATTGGTGGCACACCGTCCTTCTTCATATGGCGGTAAACTTCTTTGGCTCGATTGTCGCGATGCCCGTATCCAAGGCGTTGGAGAGACTTACCGAGATGGGCGATGAAATAACTGATATGCTCCAATACGTGCGCGACTCGATGATGGTTACAAGCTACACGATTTTCCAGTACGCAAGCATCACGGCAGGACTCATTATCCTGATAAGCGCTATCAGAAAGAAAAAAATCCAAGTCCCCTCAAACTCTCAGATTTATATCCCAAACGGCACTCTGGCAAAACACGCCGTTTTCAATACGGGCACGGTGCTGTTTTTAATCCTTTCGATTCTGACTGTTTTCACAAGTATCTTCATGGCTTAAGGAGAAGGCGAGCGAATGATAAGCACAGAACGCCACACCTTACACACAAAATGGGAGAAAAATTTGAGCAGAGATTGTCCGCTCTCTGATTATCCGCGTCCTCAGATGGTAAGAAGCTCCTACCTTTGTCTAAACGGCGAGTGGGATTTTGAAGCTACCGACTCCGAGGAGCTTCCTCAAAAATACAGCAGAAAAATTTTAGTTCCCTTTCCGCCGGAGAGCGCTCTTTCGGGAATAGGCAAGACCCCCGAGGCGCACGAATATCTTTATTACAGACGCAATTTTTCTCTGCCGAGCGACTTTTGTAAAAAGCAAATAATCATAAATTTCGGCGCGGTTGACCAGACCTGCGAGCTGTTTATAAACGGCAGCCCGGTCGGCAAAAACGAGGGTGGATACATTCCCTTTTCGTTTGATATTACGTCATTTATCACTGACGGAAAAAACGAAATTTGTCTTAAGGTAAAGGACGCTCTTGACAAAAGCTACCCATACGGCAAGCAGACCGAAAGGCGCGGCGGTATGTGGTATACACCGGTCAGCGGTATATGGCAGACGGTATGGCTTGAGGCGTTGCCCGAAAATCCTATTTACAAAATTAAAATCACCCCCGACACCAAGGGTGTGGATATTGAAATCCTTACAGATGCAAAGAAAAAGACCTTGACGCTTCTGCAAAGCAAGGAGAGCTTTAGCTTCACGGACGATAAAATCCGCATAAGCCCAAAGGAAATAAGGCTCTGGACACCCGAGGACCCCTACCTTTATTACTTTACCTTAGAAACAGAGACCGACAGAATAGAAAGCTATTTTGCCTTAAGAGAAATAGGCACGGTAAACGATAACGGCACGGTAAGACTCAGCCTTAACGGAGAGAAATACCTCTTTCACGGAGTTCTTGACCAGGGCTATTACCCAGACGGAATTTTCCTGCCCGCAGACTACGAGGCTTACCGTGAGGATATACTCTTTTTGAAATCCATGGGCTTCAATATGCTCAGAAAGCACATAAAAATCGAGCCCGATATATTCTACTTCCTTTGCGACAGCCTTGGTATCGCGGTCTTTCAGGATATGATAAACAATTCCGATTACTCATTTTTCCGCGATACTGCCCTGCCGACGGTCGGTATAAAAAGGCGCTCGGACAAAAATCTGCACAAAAATCCCGTCTCGCGCAAAATCTTTCTCGATACTGCAAAAAGCACGCTTGATTTACTGTATAACCACCCTTCGGTCGTCTACTATACCATATTTAACGAGGGCTGGGGACAGTTCACGGCGGACGAGGTCTACAAGACCCTCAAGCCAAAGGACCCGACGCGCATTTTCGACTCCACCTCAGGCTGGTTTTGGCAAAGCGAAAGCGACGTTGACTCCCACCACGTTTACTTTAAAAAAGTCAAAGCCGAGCCAAGCAAGACGCGCCCTGTCGTCATAAGCGAATTCGGCGGATATTCATACAGAGAGACGGGCCATCTTTTCGGAAAGAAAAATTACGGCTACAAAAGCTATAAAACCAAAGAGGAGCTATCGCGCTCAATCGAGCGCCTCTATATTGACGAGCTCTGTCCGCTTGTCGAAAAATGCGTCAGCGCCTTGGTTTATACCCAGCTTTCCGACATCGAGGACGAAACGAACGGGCTTTTAACCTACGACAGAGAGCTGTGCAAGGTGGAAAAAACGCTTATGAAAAAAATCAGAGACGCGCTTGATAATTCATTTAAGAAAGGAAACGCCGAGTGTGGCGTTTAAGACCGTATGAAATTTATAATTTGCTCCGATATTCACGGTGATTTTTGTTCCGCGCAGGCGGTAATTTCTATATTGGAAAGAGAGAAAGCTGACAGGCTTATTATCCTTGGAGACCTGCTTTATCACGGCCCGAGAAACAGCCTGCCCGAGGGCTACGACCCCAAGGCGGTAATCGCGCTTCTCAACGCGCACAGCGAGAGTATTCTTGCGGTGAGGGGCAACTGTGACACCGAGGT
>JAZRNI010000087.1:0-6410 GCA_045648105.1 Eubacteriales bacterium
CATTTTTGGAATAAAGAACCGTCCCCGTCCTTGCCTCCATAAGCACCGCCGACGTGCATCCAACGTCAAAATCTTGCAAATTTGTACTTACTGCCTCGTTATTTTCTCCATTTTCTGCAAAAACAGGAATACTAAAAGAAAATATCATAATTAAAATAAGCAGCAAAGAAACGTGTTTTTTCATTAAAATACCTCCCTGTTCGTTACTGCTTAAATTATATTAAATTATCACTGTATATATTACCCTTGCGTTAACTTTTTACAGTAAACAGTAATATTCTTATATTCACCCTTTACAAGCATTTCGTACGTTTTTCCCGCCGCCTCGAAAAATCCGAGCGAAGAAAGGAGAGCGCGGCTTCTCTCATTTTCACTTATAAATTCCGCATACAGTGTATCCAGCTTAAGCTCTTGTGATGCAAAATCAATAATTTTCAAAACCGCTTCCTTAGCATAGCGCTGTCCCCAATAGCTCTCGTTAAGTACGTATCCTATCTCCGCGCTGTTATCACGCAGATTTATACTCGTAAAGCCGCAGGTGCCTATCATTTTTCCGCTTTCAATCAGCTCTATACCGTAATCGTAAAACTGACGTTTGCGGTACATTTTATCAACAAGTGCAAGGTAGTGCTCGGTGTATTCAAGCGAGGGATGAGGCGACCAGAGCAGATATTTGCTGACGTTTGGATTTTTTGCATACTCGTATACGTCGTTAAGGTCACACTTTTTTATCCTTCGCAAAATGAGTCTTTCAGTGTATAAAGGTTCCGGGCTTGAAAATAACTTTAATTGCTTTTTATTCATATACTTTCTCTTTCAGGTGCAGTAATATTACTTTACCATAACTTGAGTTGATTTGCAATACTTATTAAGTTTTTATAAATTTTATTTTTACTTATTGTTTTTGCTCTTTATTTGTGCTATTATATTGTTGATAAATGTTTCAAAGGAGATTATGACTTTGGATAAAAAGAAGAAATTTAAGCTTTTTGACCTCACTCGCGACGGCAGAGGAATTGCCAAGCACCGCGAGGATTTAACGCCGGGTCTTAAAAGATTTTTTATATCGTATAAAAACAATTTCGGTAAGCTTGTTTACGTTAATATTTTTTATTGCATCGGCAACTTCCCGCTTTTGTTTTTAATTCTCGCCTTTGCAGGTGTTAGTCAAAAGCAGATATTTCTGCCCCTCTCCGACCTGTTTCAAAACATAAACGGTATTTTCGCCGCAGACGGCGGTATGACTCCTTATAAGCTGGTTTTATTTTCTCTTGAGGGCTTACAAAGCGATTCCCTTGCCCCAACCGCGCTGACGCTTGTTTTCTACTGTCTTGGTGCGCTGGCGCTCTTCACCTTCGGACCTGTCAACGCAGGATGCGCCTACATACTTCGAAATCTCGTATCCGGCGAGCCGGTTTTCACTTGGACGGATTTCTGGTACGCGGTCAGAAGGAATTGGAAGCAGTCGCTTATTTTCGGCATAATCGACGCTGTAATCAACGCAGTTCTTATTTTTAACATTTTCACCTACGTTACCAGCGACAATTTCCTTTATTCGATGATGTTCTGGAGCAACGTAATCATCTTCCTCCTGTACTTCTTTATGCGTTATTACGTTTACGTGCAAATGGTTACCTTCAAGCTTTCCATTTTCAAAATAATCAAAAACTCCATGATTTTCGCGCTTGTCGGACTCAAGAGAAACGTTGTAGCGCTTCTTGGAATTGTCATACTGATTTTCCTTGAAATACTAATAACCTTCGGAACAAACGGCGTTCTCTTACCGCTTGCGGTAGTAGCCCCGATTGCGATACTCTTTTCTACGTTCGCGTATATGAAGGTTTATGCATCTTACTTTAAAATAAAAGAAATAATGATTGACCCATATTTAAGAGACCATCCCGAAGAAAGGCCCGAAGAGCCCGATGACGAAATCATTATGCACGACGACGTTACCGAGCGCTTGCGCCTTGAGGAAATCAAAAAGCGCAACGGTCTTTTATAAGCAAAAATACAGCGCTCCTATTAGCTTTTTATCCTCAACGGAGAACAGGCTGATGGATTGCAGCAACGTTACGTAAATCATCAATTCATCCATAAAAACGTGCCAGAGCAAGAATAGAAGGCTTTTTGTTCCTTTTACTCTTGCTCTTTCTGCTTATATAAGGGCTTGTCATCAGGCGATAACGCCCTTATGTGTGTTTGATTTATGCAATTTATAAATCTGAAGGTCAAATTTACAAATCATAAAGTGAAAGAAAGCTATATCCTTCCTTTTTCCATTCCCGTATAAGATACGGCAATATATTCACGTTGGTTCTCGAAGTGGGATGAAGAAGTATAATTGCTCCGTTATGGGTGTTATTTAAGAGCAGATTTATTGCCTTTTGCTCATCAGGCTGTTTTTTATCATCCCAATCCGCATATGCAAGCGACCAGAAAACGCTCTTATATCCCATTGAGTTAACAAGCTCAAGCGCGCGCTCGCTGTACGTTCCCTCGGGAAATCTGAAGAACGGCGCTAGATTTTCCCCCGTCTTTTCCTTGTATATTTCTTCAAGGCGCTTGATGCTCTTTTCTGCATCGCACTTGCTTGCCTTGGCAAGATTTATGTGATTTGCAGTATGGTTGCACACAAGATGCCCCTCGTTAATCATTCTGAGCACCAAATCCGTATTTTTTTCCACAAAATGCGACAAAACGAAAAACGCGCCCTTTACGTCCTCGTCGCGAAGCACGTCGAGGATTTTTTCTACGTTACCGTTTTCATAACCCACGTCAAAGGTGAGATATAACGCCTTCTCCTCGCTGTTATCCGTGTGCTTCCTGTCCAAGAAGCATGCGTTGTATTTATATATAAGCTCTTGACTTTTATCAAGCTGCGGCTGCATACACCCGTTACGCTTAAGATACCAACGCATCTCTGTATCTGCAAAAGCAGATACAGAAAAAACCATTGAGAATACAAGTATAAGCAGGAGTATTCTTTTTAATTTCATAAAAAAATCACCTCCAATTCTTATTATTAGATATTGAAAGTGTGTTTACAAAATAAAATTTGTGGAAAAAAAGAAAGGACGTACCAAAGCGTCCTTTCAAAATCAATTACTTATATTTGCGTTTTCTAGCTGCTTCTGCCTTCTTCTTGCGCTTTACGCTGGGCTTTTCATAGCACTCTCTTTTGCGAAGTTCGGTCAAAATGTTAGACTTTGCGCACTGTCTCTTGAAACGGCGAAGCGCACTGTCAAGCGACTCGTTTTCTTTTACTCTGATTTCTGCCATTTTTATTTCCCCTCCCTTCGACTTAAAGAGAATCAATCTCTATAATTATTTACTGTAATATTATAGGACAAAAAAATACTTTTGTCAATATGTTTTTTAAAAATAATTTACTTAAGTTTATTTTTTGCCGCTTTCACCGTGTTTTTAAGAAGCATAGTAATAGTCATAGGACCTACTCCGCCCGGGACAGGCGTGATTTTTGATGCCAAGGGTGCAACGTTTTCAAAATCCACGTCACCATAGAGCTTACCGTCCTCGCCGCGATTTATACCAACGTCAATAACAACAGCTCCCTCCTTTACCATATCGGCAGTAACAAAATTACTTTTGCCTATAGCAACTACCAATATATCGGCGCGTTTTGTGACTTCGGAAAGATTTTTAGTGCGTGAATGACAGGTCGTTACCGTACCGCTTGCGGAGAGCAAGAGTGTGGAAATAGGCTTTCCCACTATATTGCTTCTGCCTATTACTACACATTCCTTACCCGATATATCCACATTATAGTACTCCAGCAGCTTCATAATTCCATAGGGCGTGCAAGGTAAAAAGGTGGGATCACCGCACATCATTTTGCCAACGTTATAGGGGTGGAAGCCGTCAACGTCCTTATCCTTGGAAATCGCGTTGATTACGTTATCCTCGTTTATATGCTTCGGCAAAGGCAGCTGTACGAGTATTCCGTGTACGCTTTCATCAGCGTTAAGCTCCTCAATTTTTGAGAGGAGCTCATCCTCCGTCGTCGCCTCGGGAAGATTGATGACGTAGGAATTCATACCAAGCTCAGTGCACGCGCGATGCTTATTGCGTACATAAACGCAGGATGCCGGATTTTCTCCGACTAATATCACAGCAAGGCCCGGGGTGAGATTGTATTCGCTCTTAAGAGCCTCTACCTCATCCTTAATTTCCTCTCTTACAGCCTTGGAAACCAGCTTGCCGTCTATAATTTCTGCCATAAAATTACTCCTTAATATAAAGCTTACTGCTCGGTTTTTTGAATTGGAAATAAACAAGTAGCACGCTGCAAACAGCAAAAATCAATGCCGCAAGCACCTGAGAGGTGCGGAACTCCCAGCCGAAAATGGTCGTATAAAGACTGTCTGTTCTCAATCCTTCAATAAACATACGTCCAAGTCCGTACCAGCCAAATACCATAAGAAATACCTGTCCGTCGTATTTTCTGTGCTTGTAGAAAATATTTATCAAGGCAAAGCCGAGCAAATTCCAAAGAGACTCATAAAGGAAGGTCGGATGAACGTATATTGTTGTAAAGTTTGTCAAGGTATTTTTGAGGCCCATTCTGCAAAACCAATCCGTCTCGTAGCCAAAGGCCTCTCCGTTTGTAAAATTGCCCCATCTTCCTATCGCCTGAGCGAGAATAATTCCTGGCGTCGCACAGTCTGCAATGGCAAGGAACGGAATTTTTTTGATTTTGGAAACTATAAACACCGTTACCGCGCCGGCGATAATTCCACCGTAGATGGCGAGTCCGCCGTTTCTTATATTTATAATCTCCTTGAAGGAATTAAAGCTTTCGAGCTTCGTGAGAACGTAATAAGCGCGCGCACCGACGATGCCTATCGGTATTGCCCACAGGGCAAAATCAATTACAACGTCATATTTTAAGCCAATCTGCCCCGTTCTGAAAATCATATAAGCAACGGCAGCAATCATACCGACGGTTATAATAATCGCATACCAAGCTATATCAATGCTTCCAACGGTGATTCCCACGCTGTCAACACTGAACTCGCCTATTCCGAGTCCCGGAAATGAGATTTCAGATATTCTAAGCATCAGAAACGTCTCCATTCATTTTATTTAATACGTCGTCTATTGTAATTTGTGAAAGCTTTTTTGCAAGCTCTATACTGATTTCATCAAATATATGGTGATATACGCATCTCGTTTTATCCTTATTAAGAGAACAGCACTCGCTGCTTTCAAGACATTTTGAAATCATTATAGGGCCGTCTATAAGCTCGATAATTTCCTTGAGAGTTATCTCTCGCGCGGGTGTGTTGAGTGTGTAGCCGCCGTTTGCGCCCTTGTAGGATTTCACGTAACCGCCCTTTACTAGCTTGCGAAGTATCTTAAGTGTAAATTTCTCTGTAACCGAGGTCAGCTCGGATATAGTTCCCGCATCAACCTTACCGTCACGGGTAGCAAGCTCGCTTATTATGCGTAAGGCGTAATCGGATTCGAGAGTAATTCTCATATCAGCCTCCAATTATAATTTTATGGGATGCCCGCTGTATGAGAATCCCATAAAATTATAAAATCATTTTTTTTGATAGTTATCAAGAAGCGTGTGTATCTTGTTCGACTGGTCAAGCAGATTGCTTATTGTGCGGTCATGGTTGAGCGTATCAATAATATACGCAACGTACTTGCACATATTAACCTCTTTATACCACTCGCGTTTAAGAAGCTCGGGAGTTCTGTAAACGAGATTCGTCGTAAATATCTTGGTGATTATACCTTCCTTATGAGCTTTGTCAATATGCTCAAGACCATTGCAGAAAAGTCCGAACGATGCGAAAACAAATATGCGCTTTGCACCCTTTGCTTTAAGCTGCTGTGCAACGTCGATAATAGAGTCACCCGAGGAAATCATATCGTCAACAACGATAACGTCCTTGCCCTCAACGTCTCTGCCGAGATATTCGTGTGAAACTATGGGATTTTTTCCGTTTATAATCACAGAATAGTCTCTTCTTTTATAGAATGTACCAAGGTCAATTCCCATAACCGAGGAGTAATACATGCATTTGGCCATACCGCCCTCGTCCGGAGAAATAATCATGGTAGACTCGGGGTTGATGTCGATATCGTTATAGGTGTGTAGCAGAGCTTTCAGCATCTGATAAGAGGTGCGTACGTTATCAAAGCCGCTTAACGGTATAGCGTTCTGTACTCTGGGATCGTGTGCATCGAAGGTTACGATATTGGTGACACCCATATTTACAATTTCCTGTAATGCAAGTGCACAGTCCAGAGATTCCCTGCTTGAGCGCTTGTGCTGTCTGCCCTCGTAAAGCATAGGCATAATCACGCTGATTCTGCGCGCCTTGCCGCCAATTGCTCCGATAATTCTTTTTAAATCCTGGAAATGATCGTCGGGG
>JAZRNI010000088.1:0-2115 GCA_045648105.1 Eubacteriales bacterium
ATAACGCTTTCCCTTACAAACATCACACTTTACGTAAACGTCGGGCAAAAAGTTCATCTCTATACATTTAACACCGTCTCCCTCGCACGCCTCGCATCTTCCGCCGCGCACGTTGAATGAAAATCTGCCTGCATCGTAGCCCTTAGCCTTTGCGTCCTTGGTTTTTGCAAACAGATTTCTGATTTCGGTAAAGAGTCCGGTATAGGTTGCGGGGTTGGAGCGAGGTGTTCTGCCTATTGGGCTTTGGTCGATGGAAATCACCTTGTCAAGATGCTCAAGCCCGGTTATTTTATCGACCTTGCCGGGATAGGTTATACTGCGGTTAAGCTCCTTTGCCAGCTTGCGGTAAAGTATGACGTTTATCAGCGAGGATTTACCGCTGCCCGAAACGCCCGTTACCGCAACGAGCTTGCCGAGCGGAATATCTACGTTTATATTTTTCAGGTTGTTTTCTCTTGCGCCGATGACGTGCAAAAATTCACCGCTGCCCTTTCTTCTCGTTTTGGGAACGGGAATTTCACGTCTGCCCGATAAATATTCACCGGTTATTGAGTTTTTGCTTGATGCAAGCTCATCGGGCGTACCTATTGCCACAACCTCTCCGCCGTGGATTCCCGCACCCGGACCTATATCCACTATATAATCAGCGGAGCGCATAGTGTCCTCATCGTGCTCGACTACTATTACGCTGTTACCTATATCGCGCAGGCTTTTCAGTGTATTTATAAGCTTGCCGTTGTCGCGCTGGTGAAGACCGATGCTCGGCTCGTCAAGGATATAGAGCACCCCTGTCAGGGCGGAGCCTATCTGTGTCGCGAGTCTTATACGCTGTGCCTCACCGCCGGAGAGTGTACCCGCCGTGCGCGCAAGGTTGAGATAATCGAGTCCAACGCGGTTAAGAAAGCCAAGGCGGGCTTTGATTTCCTTCAAGACCTCGCTTGCTATCTTCGCTTCGCTCTCGCTGAGGGTGAGATTGTTAATGAAATCGTACATATCCGTAATGGAGAGCTTACATATTTCGTCTATATTGAGTCCGCCGACAAGCACGGAAAGAACCATATCGGAAAGTCGGCGTCCCTTGCATCTCGGACACGGAACCTCCTCGACAAATTCCTGATAATAGTCACCGCCCTGCATACGCATACGCTTTTCAATTATCGGGATAATTCCGTCAAAGGCGGTCGTCTGCTCTCTGCCCTCCTTGCCGAAATAACGCATTACGGTATACTGCTTTTGTCCCGAGCCGTACATAAGTATATTTTTTTGCTTTTCGGAAAACTCGCAAAAGGGCGTATCGAGTGTGAAGCCGTATTCCCTGCCTACCGCCGCAACGAGCGGACCTGTCCAAGAGTCCTCGGTCATGGTTTTGAAGCCGTTTACCGCTATTACGCCCTCACGCAGACTGAGCTTATCGTTAGGTATCAGCTTGTTTTCTGAAACTCTCTGCATATTGCCGATGCCCGCACATTCGGGACACGCGCCGATTGGATTATTGAATGAGAACATACGCGGCTCGAGCTCGGGGAAGCTAATGCCGTGCTCCTCGCAGGCATATTTCTGAGAAAATTCGTATTCCTCTCCGTCTCCCTCACGCGGGACTGTAAGAACGCTTACTCTGCCGTCTGCCGCCTTCAGTGCTGTCTCAACGGAATCGGAAAGGCGCGAGCGGATGCCGTCCTTCATAATCAGTCTGTCAACTACTATATCAATGCTATGCTTTACGTTCTTGTCAAGCTTAATTTCTTCTGTAAGCTCGTACATTATTCCGTCAACACGGACTCTGGCAAAGCCGCTTTTGCGCGCGTCGGAAAACACCTTCTCGTGCATACCCTTTTGTGACTTTACCACGGGCGCAAGCACTGCGAAGCGAACGCCCTCGTTAAAGGTGCAGATTCTGTCGACTATTTGGTCGAGCGTTTGCTGTTTGATTTCCTTATTGCATATAGGGCAATGCGGAATTCCTACGCGGGCGTAAAGAAGCCTTAAATAGTCGTATATTTCCGTAACCGTGCCTACTGTGGAGCGCGGATTTTTCGAGGTGGTTTTCTGGTCTATTGAAATTGAGGGGGAAAGTCCTTCTATAAGGTCTACGTCGGGCTTATCCATCTGTCCGAG
>JAZRNI010000089.1:0-1636 GCA_045648105.1 Eubacteriales bacterium
GGTTGTCTTCCTAAGACCGCTTGGCCTCCGACTTCTTGGGATGGGAAACGAGCGCGCGCGCTATTGCGACTCGCTGCTGCTGACCGCCGGAAAGTGTACTCACGCTTTTGTTTTCAAAGCCGGACAGAGCAACCATCTTAAGCATTTCCGTAACCTTTGACTTAATCTCCGCCTCAGGCGTTTTCTTAAGTCTTAGCGGGAACGCTATATTTTCATATACGTTAAGGTGAGGGAAGAGTGCATATTTCTGGAAAACCGTGTTTACGTTACGCTTATGAGCGGGAACGTCGCTTATCTCAGCACCGTCAAAATAAAGCTCGCCCTCGTCTGCTGACTCAAATCCGCCTATAATTCGGAGCGTAGTAGTCTTTCCGCATCCCGACGGACCCAGCAGCGTGATAAACTCACGGTCCTTTATGTATAAATTCATGTTGTCTATGACTTTTTCACCGTCATAAGATTTTGAAATTCCTTTCAACTCAATGAGCTTCGCCATTTTTAAATCCCAAATCCTTTCATACAGTAAAATGCCTTAATTCGCACATAGGTCGAATTAACTCGAAATATACGATGATAGCATTATAACAAAAACTGTGTGGTTTTGCAATAGTTTTTAATAAAAAAATCAAAAAAAATTTGAATTAAACGGATTTAGATGATTTTATATGGATTTTTTTCCCGAAAAAATATTGAAAATCGCCAAAAATCTCGCGAATACTCTTAAATTCTCCCATTTGCTCGTTTTTTATCGTACACGGTCCCCTTGCGCGGAGTATTGTATCTGTGTATCGACCTTATCAGCTGGTAAAGGAGCACGGAAAAAATCCAATAGCCCTCTCCAAGCTTAAGTATAAAATACAGCGTTACGATTGAAATTACCGTACAAATGGCAAACGAAACGGCATCAAGAACGCTTAGCTTCGAATATGCGTCACGGCACACAAGTAAAATTATGCATCTTATAATCTTGTATCCGTCATACTGATTGATAGGTAAGAGATTCGTTAGCATCGTCATCAGATTTATGATAGCGAATAAGTAAAAATACTCTCCAAATTTTAAATGTAGCACATAAAACAAGGCAGAAAATATAAGATTGAGGCAAGGTCCACCCAACAAAACTATAAGCTCATCTCTGTATGAGAGCTGTTCCTTGGTCAAAATCCGTAAGCCGTCAATACGGCTTCGTGGAATGGCGGGCTCCGAGCCCTTTAAAAGAAGCATTGGCGCTATATGCCCAAGCTCGTGAATTATTGCCGACAAAATCGTCATAATTGCCACAAGCGCTGTATCGAAGCTGAATATTATTAAAATGATAAAGCATAGCGAGAGCACAGCCTCCAAGCGTAAAAGATATTTCAATACGATAACCTCCGGTTTATTTTGTTTAAATGTGCGCGTGTAAATCTTGACAAACTAAAAAATTGATGTTATAATTGACGTTGAGTAATTATTTGGAGGGTGCAATGAAAGCTACGAATTCTAAGGCGTACGGCGACCAAAGTATAAAAAGCTTAAAGGGCGCTGACAGAGTAAGAAAGCGCCCCGCGGTTATTTTCGGTTCCGACGACCTTGTTGGATGCCAACATTCATTCATTGAGATATTAGCCAATTCCGTCGACGAGGCACGCGAGGG
>JAZRNI010000090.1:0-11142 GCA_045648105.1 Eubacteriales bacterium
CTCTCGCCATCTGCTACGGGCTCCAGATTATCACACGATACGTAAATATTGCCGTCGCAGGGATCCACGTTTGTCATGCCGTCCATAACATCCAAGAAATAGGCCTCTCCCTCTTTGAATTCCACCTCCGGCGCCACAGAAATCGTTATTATTTCGGGAACATTCGTAGGGGAATCATATATGCGTATAAGTTTAAACATTTTGAAAATCCTTTCTATCTTGTAACTGTTTTATATAGTTTTTGAATTTCCGAGTCGCTTATGTCGGGGAATAGCTCCCTCGCCATTTCGAGCTCGGCGCGTGACATCGAAAGCCCGTCCCTGCTTCTGCCAAGAGGCATAGAGGAATAAAGATGGCTTCTGTTGTCCTGATATTTTCTTCGTTTTGAGCTTTCAATATAAGCCTCAACCGCAGAAAGCCCTAAATCTCTCAGCATTGCGAATCTCATAGGATTCTCCAGCTCTCCTATGTCCTTTATATCTTTAAGCTCGCTGAAGCTTTCCTTGAGAGTTTTTAAGTCCTCGGCAACAAGTGAGGTGTAATAGTCATCACCTCTCACACCGGCCTCGTCCCCATCGCCGTCCGTACGGCTTATATCATCCTGCGCGCTCTCGGCAGAGATAGCTTCTTCCTCTGTCT
The DNA here is from genome assembly GCA_045648105.1 of Eubacteriales bacterium. GTDB lineage: Bacteria > Bacillota > Clostridia > Oscillospirales > CAG-272 > UBA1740. Next base: position 640 of record JAZRNI010000090.1, read on the forward strand.
GTGCACTCTCGGTGAGCGTTGGAAGCTCGTTATCTATTACCGATTCTTCCATCACTTATTACCTCTTACTCTCATATCTTGGCTCGCGACGGTGCTCTTGCCGTTAACGCTTGACCTTTCGGGCATAGGTGCGGTGATTTTTTCAAAGCCGACCGTTCTGTAGGGGTTTGCTTTCTGTTCGCGTCTTTTTGAGTTTTTCATTACTGTTCCGTTCCTTTCAATTTATCTTTAATGTAATCAAGATAGGCTTCGCCTGTGGTGTAGACGTAGTTATATTTCTTTGCGAATTCGCCTAATTCATTAGCGTCCGCTTCCGATAAGCCCATAAAACGGGCGTAAGCCTTGGTCTCGCTTTGGGATAGCTTTTTGTTGATTATCAGCTTGCCTATTTCCGTTTTGATATCAGCAAGCACGGTTTTCGTTGCCGAGCTTGCCACCTTTTCCGCAAGGCTTTCGCTTAGTCCCGCATCAACGGCGTAATCGTAGGCGTCGCTGTATCCAAGTATCCGCTTTTTCACAATATCGTTGCCAACGCTTGTGAAAAGCTTGCTTTCGGCATCTTCAAGAGCGCTGACGTAGCTCGCATAATTAGTCTTGTTCTGCCTTTCGTTCCGGCGGTACTCCAAGGAGGCGTCTTTACGCTCTCTTTGAAGCACCTCGTACGCCTTGGCTGAAAGATAATCGGAATATCCGCTTTTGCTAAGCCCGCTTGACGCTAGTGACTCGGCGCGGCTTCCGTATTCAGCCTTAGCCTTCTGATAATCGGTTTCGGCATTCTTTACGCTGTTATGATAGATATCATCCGATAAGATTCCGTTTTCAAAAAGCCAATCTGTATAGCTCTTTTTAGAGCTAGTCTTCTTTTTAGTAGCCGTCTCTTTAGTACCCGTCTCTGCCACGGGCGGCTTAAGTACCACTGGAATTTTCATATTCTCCTCCTTTTTCCCTCTCCAAGGCGAGAGTGAAGTACTCGACGTTTTCCCTTGCATGAGGATAATGCGCTCGCTCCTGGCTCTGCCAGTAGCGCAAAAGGGTGACGTTGCTGCTGGGGTCGCCGAGCGTTCCCGCCTTGAGATTTTCAAGATTTCTTTGCCACAAGGCCTCGCGCTGATATTCCGCACCGCCGTTGAGATCTACCGAGAACAGATATCCGTCGTCATAGAAATACTCACCCGCATCCTCGTCGTACTCAATAAAATCGTATCGGCTGAACTTCGCGTTGTGTATCCTTCCGTAGGCATCCTTGTATACGAGAGTTCTCGACTCGTCGGCAAAGGCTAGGTACTGCTCAAAAATCAGCCTGTCAAGCTCGGCGTAAGCCGTGTATTTAAGCTTCCTTTTTGATTCAAGACGGCCCGTAGCCTGAGAGATTTTGAGCTGTCTTGCGTATCCGCTTTCATTTGAGCCCGATTCTATTCCCTGCAGGGCGTCGGATATACCGAGTATCCTTTTCGAATGCTCGTAAAGGCGCTCCGCTTCTATAATATCTTGACTTATATCGGGCGTGGTATCTACCTTTCCGTATTGAGCCGCACTCTCGCCGGGCTTCATTTTAATCACTTGTCCAAAAACCGAATTATTGAGTGAAATCGTAGTATCCTCAGGTACTATCGGCGTTATCTGCGCCCTCAAAAGCTTCTGCAGTATGCGGGACTCCAGCTTGTTTATAGCCTGCTGCTCGGGTCTTATAAACTCGCAGTCGCTTTGCCCTATAATCGATACGTCGGGCGACGGGTTCTTCCTTATAACTATCGGGAAGGATTTTGGTGTGTAATAGGGAATTTTGCGACCGTCGGGGTCAAGCATCTCGTAATGCACGTCTCTGTCGACAATCTCGGGTCTTTGGCAAAGGCATTCATCCTCGTTAAAGCCGCATTTCTTGCAGTATTTTTCCTTCCTTCGGTATAGTGCGGGAAGGTCCTGCAAAACAAGATCGCCTGAAAAAACGAACTTTGACACCTCAGAGTCCTCGTTTTTGTAGAAGGCTATAATTACGTTTACTACGTCACCGTCAGATGGGCTTTCCTCATCGGAATACTCACAATCCGCAAGAGAGAGCTTATCCCGTGTAACGTTATAGTTTTTCAAAAGCGCAAAGCGCGACGTTGTAATCTTAAGAAAGCAGTAGTCCATATCGCTGACCCTGGACACTCCCGGCTGCGGTATAAAGCACTCGGGAGAGAGGCAATAAACGTCAACGCCGCCAACCTCCCGACCTTCCTTCTTACGGTTGTTCCACTCTACGTACCATACGCTTGCGCCGTAAATATAAGTGTAGCGCTCGTCTGAATCGTTGTGTATTTCAAAGGGAAGCTTATCTCGCAGTCCCGATAGCAATCGCTCGATAGACGTTGCGTTTCTTGCCCTTCTTTCGGAGTAGCAGGCGGCATCTACCTTCGGCTGGGGAATGTCACAGGATATCTGGCTCTCAATTATCTCGTAGCTGATATTTCTTACCGTTGACGCCTTTTCGTTAGAGCCGTCAAGTTCAAGGGAGCCCTTGTACTGCTGCATATTCCGCTCGTATGCGTCAAGTCTGTCACTGTACGCGCTCTTAGCCTTTTCGTATAGCTCGCTGAAATACTCAATCTTTTCCTTTTTTGATAATTTGCTGTTTATCACAATGGTTCTCCGTATTTGTGTTTTAGATATTTTTTTACCTCACTGTCGCCCATATAGTAGTCCTGCCACATATCCTCGCTCCATCTTTTGCGTATTCCGCCTTCGGATTTATTTGCGGGTGAGGTATAGTATATCGCAAATCCGCGCAGGGCATCGGGCGCGTGGGTTATCTCGTGCGGCTCGTTTGCACAATCGCTGGGGCGTACTTTGTCAACGCTCAGAGCGGGCAGGCACCGTATAAGCTCGGTACAGTTTTTGAAGATTTGAAGCCTTGGCCCCGTACCCGTGTCGCATAAAAGCTCCTTAATAGCGAGCCAGCCCGTCTCTCGGTCATTTGAGGTTTTTGTAAAATTTACACCAAACTCTGAAAATAGCGACGCCTTCGTTTTGCCCGTCTCCTGACTCCTGTGCCAGAGGTCGGGCGGGGCAAGGGTTGCGTATATATCCTCAGAGGACGGTGTCCTCTCGAGTATAGCCTTGGCCGAACGGCTGATTGGCAAGTTCGACTCACAGTACTCGCGGTACACGTAGGCGCGCCTTTCGGGGCTTACCGCTATCCACAGACATACGAGTCTGTCAAGTCCGTAGTCAATAGTACGGTACCTTCTCCAGCTGGGCGGTACCTCAAACGGCTCCGTTACGTGAATTCTTGTGGAAAACTCCTGGAAATACTGACCGTCGAAAATATCCCACTCGCCGTACAAAAGCGCCTTTCTTTCCCTCTCGGGCAGAGCCGAGAGACGCTTTTCATACTCGCCGTCCTTTTCCGTAAGAAAGGCGTTGTCCCCAAGCAGGGAGGGAATAAATATCCTTTTTATTCCGTCGTCTCCGATAAATGCTTCACCGCCCTTGCCTCTGTCAATAAACCTCTCCTTGACCCACGAATGGCCGATGCCGCCGGGATTGGTGGACGATTTGATTTGCTTGGGGTAGGAATTTGCTCCGCGTACTCTTGAAATGAGGTAAACGTATTGCATTTTTGTAAAATGCGTCAGCTCATCAAACCTTATACAGTCATATTCCGCACTTTGATACTGGTACACGTCGTTTTCGCTCGCGCAGTATCCGAAATCTATAATCGAGCCGTTTTTGAATTTGCCTGTGTGGCTTGATGCGTTGAAGGTGTAAATTTCCCTTGGGTAAAGCGCAAGGGCAGTCCTTATAAGCGACTTTTCAAGCTCGGAAAAGGTGCGTCTGAGCACGAGCTGCTTTGAACCGGGGTACTTTACGGCAAATATCAGCGCGTCCGCCATTTGACCGTAAGACTTTCCGCCTCCGGCCGCTCCGCCGAAGAGCACCTCGCTTTCAGCAGCGTCAATAAAGAGCTTTTGCTTTTCGGTAACGCATAGCTTCATCTTCATTTTTCGACTACCTCAAGGTTAATTGTAAATTGATTGCTTTCCGTCTCTGATACCTCGGTCTCGGACAGGAGAAATTTCGTGAACGACGGGTCAAATCGCCGGCTTAGCGCCATGTCTATTAAGTAATCCTTCCTGATTTCGCTGCATTCGCGATAGGACCTGTCGAATTTGTCGTGTTCTCTGTACGAGTTAAGCTCCTCGAGAGTTATACCGATGGAAATTGCAAATTTACTGAAGCTCGGCGCTCCCGTGCCTTGACCGTAGGAGGTGAAATAGGAATACATTTTCCGCGGCAAATCCTTTGAATATCCCTTTTTCTTTCCCATCTTGACACCTTTCCTTCTTGCTTTTCGTGATTTTGCCGATGAATGTCTTGCCTTTTGAGCCGTTCCGGACCGGATTCAAAAACGCGCTCTTTCATCCTCGGCAAGTCCATTTTAGCACTGCTTGAAGCAAAAGTAAGTATAGTGCCTGCCGAAAAATCGGTGAATTTGACGTGCTGTTTTTGTGCAAAAGCAACAAACGACCGCTTGGCGCTTTTACACTAAATATTTTGAAAAGTATTGCAACGCGCAAAATTATGTGATAAAATATAATTATTAAGTGAAAGAGAGAATCAAGATGGAAGATAAATTTATAAGTCTCTTATACCCAAGCGAGCAGTCTCGCAACTATCATCAGCTCAAGTCCAATCTGCCTGACATTGACGAATACGTATGCGACGAGCTTGGGCTTAACGAAATATTCAATCTTAAGAATTGCGCCCTTACCGATTTTTTTACCTCTGATATCGAAGTAATCAAATACCGCCAGGCGGTAATTTCCGATATTCTGACTAATCCGGAAATTAAGGAAACGCTCGCACGCGCCCATCCTATTCTTGACGACATAAACCAGCTCCGTATGCTTGACAGCGAGAAGCAAAGCTCGGGCGAGTCATACCTTTACAGTATTACGGAAATTGAGCTTTACGTGTCCTGTATTGAGGCGCTGAGGGACGGATTTGCCAAAATCAGAGATAAAATAAAATCCGAGGCCATATGCGCTCTTGCCGATTTTATATTTGAAATCTGCGAGTCCGACTACTATAAGGAGCTCAACGATAAGCTTAACGCGCTTGCAAGCCGCGTAAGCGAGGTAAAAAGTATTACCGTGGGTGTAAACCTTGACAGAGAGCTCCGTCCGGTTAGCGCAGGAGTTATTTCGGTTAACTCCGAGCCGTTTAAATCGGGTAAGCTTCTTGATAAAATTCTGCGTCTTTCATTTAAAAACAACTCGTTTACCGCAATAGCCCCCCTCTCGCCATTTGGAAAAGGCCAGAGCGAAAACAAGCAGGAGGCGCTTGTCGCAGCCTTCAACAGTGCGCTCGAGGACGTCTTTTCCTCGTCCGTCAAGGGCTGGAGAGCTATAGTCGCAGAATACGTGCTTGACAGCACCGACTTCCTTCTAAGACTGCTTCCCGAAATAGAGTTCGTCTCTCGCTCCACCGACCTTATAGAAAGGCTCTCAAAACGCGAGGGCTGCTCGGTATGTATGCCGCAAATTTCCGCAATGTCCGACAAGACATTTACGGCAACGGAGCTTTACAATCCGCGCGTGGCGCTCGCAATCGACGAAAAAATTATAACCAACGATTTTGCATTTGACGACAACGCGAGAATATACGTTCTGACAGGACCCAACCGAGGCGGGAAATCGGTTATCACCGTGGCGCTCGGCGCGGCTCAGGCAATGTGTCAGCTCGGATTGCCCGTTCCTGCAAAGAACGCACAAATTTCCCCGGTTGACGGCATATATACGCATTTTCCCGAGGGCGCTGACGATACCATCGATAAGGGCCGACTTGGCGAGGAGTGCGCGCGGCTTAAGGAGATTTTCGACTCGGTATCAGCCGACAGTATGATTCTGCTTGACGAGTCTCTTTCCTCAACGGGCGCATACGAGGCATCGTATATAGCATCGGAAATTCTCTCGGCATTTTCCACCGTGCGCGTACGCGGTATATTTTCAACTCACCTTCACGAGCTTGCCGCGTCCGTTGATTACATCAACTCCCGCATCGGAGAGTCGGGCGGAGTTCTGATTGATACGCTCGTCGCGGGTATTGAGGATGGAGAGCGCTCCTTCAAGGTTTACAGAGCAAAGCCTGACGGAAAATCATACGCAAAGGATATAGCCGACAAATACGGCCTGTCCTGCGATAATTTGATAAAAAGACATAAAAAGGACTAATAAAATGGGTGTTATTATAGGAATAGACGCAGGCGGTACTACCACTAAAATCGTCGGTGTGTCAATGGAAAACGGACGCATATCGCTGATAAAGCCGCAATTTGTCAGGGCAAACGACCCGCTTACCGCCATATACGGCGCCTTTGGCAAGTTCACGACCGAAAACAAGCTGACAATAAAAGATATTGACAAAATCACCGTCACGGGTGTCGGCGCATCCTACGTAAGCGGTGATATTTACGGTGTGAAGTGCGAGAAGGTTTCGGAATTTGATGCCATAGGCATTGGGGGACTCTTCACTGCCAAGCTTGACACTGCGCTTGTCGTAAGCCTTGGAACGGGCACGGCTCTCGTGCACGCAACGCGCAACGGCGAGATGGTATACCTTGGCGGTACGGGTGTTGGCGGAGGTACCCTTATAGGACTCTCCAAGCTCCTTTTGAAGGCGGACACCATAGGCCATATCGAGGAGTATTCACAAAGCGGCAATCTTGCTAATATCGACCTTCGCATAGGTGATATTACAAAGGATGATAAGCTCCTCAAAAGCGACCTTACAGCATCAAACTTCGGTAACGTATCCGACGTTGCCACCAAAGAGGATACGGCGCTCGGAATACTGAATATGGTCTACGAGACGGTCGGAATGATATCGATCTTTGCCGCGCGCTCGGTCAAAGCTCGGCGCATCGTTCTCACGGGCAATTTGACACGCCTTGAATACTGCAGGGCTAAGGCAGATTTTTTCAACAGCATGAAGGACACCTACGGCGTCGACTTTATAATACCCGAAAACTCAGAATATGCGACCGTTATCGGCACTGCTCTTTACGGACTCAACAAGGGCAGAGGTATATAGGGGGAAAATATGAATTTATTTAGCTTCATCATTCCAAAAAGCTCGGTAGAATATTTGACAGATGACAGTACCGTCCGTCAGGCATACGAGAAAATGCGCTATCACAACTACGTTGCAATTCCCGTGCTTGACGATGAGGGAAGGTACGTTGGCACGGTCAGCAATGACGACCTGTTCAAATATTTTCTTGAAAGCGGTAAGACGGGCAAGGCGGGTATGAGAAGTGCCGAGCGGGAGTCGGTTACTCAAATTTTGAAACGTGAACGGCAGGAGCCGTTATACCATAATGCAACGATGAATACTCTCATAGAGAGGGTGCGCGAGCATAACTTCGTCAGCGTTGTTGACGACCGTGGCTGTTTTATAGGAATTATATTGCGCCGTGACGTTCTGAATTTTCTTTTCAAATACTACCAGAGTCATAAGGGGGAAAATTGAACCGTGCGTGATTTTATAGAAAATGATACGGATTTAGAAGCGTCAGCGCCTGCACATACAGCTCCGACAGAAGGGAGCGCGGATAATGCGCCCGACAGCGCGCACCGGGGATCTGAGCCTGTAATCCCAGAGCTTCAGAGCGAGGCAAATGAGCCTGATACGCCCGATGCACCGAGGACAGTCGCGAGGAGCGCAGAGCTTGCCTATGGCTCCGAGTATCGCAGAAGGCTTATGAAGGAAAATGCCCGTCGCTTGGAGAACGAACGACGTCTTGAGGACGAAAGGGAACGAGCTGAGCGCGAGCTTGAACGCAAAAGGCGTGCGGATGAAATTCTCAAAGCGCACGTGGACGAGAGGGAGCAGCTCGCAAAAAGAAACGAGGAAAACGACGAGCTTATAAATACCGTGATGCGTGAGCGCGAGAGCAAGCTGAACTCGGAAAGTGCGGTTTCCCTTGGAGAAAGTCTCTCCGACGCACAGGAGAAGTCAGCGCTCAATGAAGAAAGGCTGACGGTAGAAATAGACGCTGTCTCAGTCGTAGGCTCGGACAGTATGCTTTATATACCGGGTCAGACCGTATACGTACCCGCGCCGGTAGCAATGCCTCAAAATATGGGTGAGCCCGCGTTAAACGCGGAGTATGCTGACCTTAGAATAAGAGAGTGGAATGAAAGATATTCAAATCTTTGCTCTGCGCTTGAAGAATACGAAAGAAAGCTCCGTAGCACCGATGAAGCGCATAGAGCCGCGTACAATGAGCAGATAGAACGCATAAGGCTCGCAATAGAGGAGCTGGAGCGGGAAAGGCAGAGATATGCGTCGGAATACGCTTATATTCCTGATTCTCAAATCCCCGATTCTATGACCGACGGGGAGAGTGATATTGCCGAGTATGAAAGGTATCTCCGCATGGGCGGTGAGTATGATGCCAACCCCGACACGCCCGAAACCGACGTCGATACGGACAGCGGTAAGGAATTTGAGGTTTACGCATCTCTCTCGCTTCTTGTAAAGGACGTTGGAGTGCGCCTTAAAAAAATTGACAGGCAAATACAAAAAATCGAAAAGCGCGAGACTGGAGCCGCGGCGCCGATGGCGCGATTGCTTTATAACAACCGCCTTGCGCTGGAAAAGGAAGCGCTTGACTTTCTCTCCTCTGCCTTAAAATGCGCCGCCGGGGCTAATAACAGGGGAAAAATAAGACATTTCAGAAAGCTCCTTATCAGCCGTATCACAAGGTATAATTTAATAATTTCCGATTTTACACTTCGCACGGGTATTGACGTCCCGCTTTTATCAAGGACTGTTCCAGACGATATAATAGCGGGCAGGGAATATCAAAAGCCCGTCCTGCTCGTTTGTCGAGATATAGATACCGAGCAGCTTAGCGCTATGCCCGAGCTATCCGAAAAGGCTCTGAGACGGGCAGAGAGGGAGGAGCTTCGCCGCGCCGCAATAGCAGCTGCGGACGTAAAAAAGCTTGAAAGGACTCTTAAAAAGAACGGCTTTGGCTCTAACAATCTGAATCTTCACGAAAAAGAAGAGCTCGAAGGAATGATGCAAAGCATCACCGAGCAGCGCTCAAGGGACGAGTCGATGATAGAGGAAAGATTTTCATATCTTATCCTCAAGGCAAAAACCGACAGAGATTTGGGCAGGTTTTCCTTCGGCACTCGCAGAAAAAACAACGATGACGAGACCAAGCACGCGCACTCTCTTGTAAAAACGTATAAAAAGCAGAAAAAATCGGCGCTGAAAAGAGAACGGCAGGATAACGATCGCTACTATGAGATTTTAACCATTGACACAGCTCGTGCCATTTACAAAAAAAGATACGCGGACCGCGATAAGCTTGAATCGATAAGGTCGCGTATGAAAATACTGCTCGATAAGCGCGACGTTATAAATAAGCGCCTTTATATGATTTATCTCGGAAATGAAGACGACGGTAAAAAAGGCCTTGAGCAAGCGTATGCCAAAGCACGCCGAAAGGCGGTAAAGAAAGCCTATAGAGGGCAGCTGAGGCTTTACAGACGTCTTGAGGATGAGCGCTTGCCGCTCGATATGAAGGAAGCGATTTATAAGCTTATGAATGAAAAAATCGCTCTTTGCGGCAAGGCGGAGGAGCTGAGGGTCAGAATAAAAAATTCCAAGGGATATGAGAAGAAGACTCTTAAGCGCGAGCGCGCTAAGGCAATCAAGGAAATCAGAGCGCACACCAGCGATATTGAGTACTACTTCGAGCGCAAGATAAAGCGCCGTATTGAAAAAAACAGGACGAAAAAGACACAGATAGCGTGGCTTTTACTGCTAATCGCCGTAATAGGCGGCGGATATCTTGTCTACCGCTTCTTCGGTGAGCGAATTTTAGAATTTGCAAGATCGTATATCCAAGGCCTTTTTAACAGGGGAGGTAATGCGTAATGGGACTTTTTTCAAAAAGCAAAAGAGAGGTTAATATTTTCGCATCCAACGAAACGGATTTGCGCGGAGGCACCAAGCTTGACGCAATATCCGCCCTTGAGCTTGACAGGCTGGAGCTTACAAAGCAAATGGAGGAGCTGGCCGTACAGTATTCCAAAATCAGCGGTATTAAAAGCCTGCGCCGCCGCAGGTACAAGGTGGGACGCGCGCCAAACGATTACAAACGCAGTTTTTTTGATACGAAGCTAAGCAATAAATAGATATTATTTAACAAAATTTGAGAAAGCTCTTGATTTTTTCTAAATAATGTGTTATAGTATTGTTGAAAATATGAAGAAATGAGGAGTGACCGCAAGGCCACTCCTCTTCATTGAGGAGAGAAAATGAAAAAAAGCATAAGGGAAACCGTAAGAGATGCCATACAGACGACTGTCGAGGAGCTGGGCTACAGCATCTGGGATATAACCTACTCCAAAATAGGCGCTGACTATCACCTCGAAATAACCATAGATAACGATAACGGCATTTTTATCGAGGATTGCGAAAGGGTACACCGCGCAATTGACC
>JAZRNI010000091.1:0-2987 GCA_045648105.1 Eubacteriales bacterium
GTAACACCCGCCCAGTTGCCAACCTTCTCACTTTTGCCCGTCAGGGCATTATACATAGTCGTCTTACCTGAGTTAGGGTTGCCCGCAAGTGCAATTCTCATAAATCTTCTCCTAAGTAGTTCTTGATGAATAGCGGTTAGCGGCTGCTAACCAAATCTCGAAAAATTAACCTGCCTGCCGTTTTGAAAAATTATACTGTAATTGCCTCGGCAAGCCGGTTATCTATATGGTAACGACCGTCCTTGATGGCTACTATGCATCCGCCCTTGAGGTGGCGCACTACGGTAATTTTCTCACCGCTGTAGCACCCAAGGGAAAACAAAAACGCATTAAGCTCATCGTCGTCGGTCTCGATACGGTTTATTCTGTATTCTGCTCCTGCTTGTGCTTCCTTTAAATTCACCGTAAAACACGTCTCCTTTGATGAAAAATGCTCGTTAGCCTCGGCTAACTGCCATAATTATACAGTATTTTCAAAGGAAAGTCAATACCTTTATCAAATTTTTTGCCTGATTTTTTATGAGCCGGTAGGACTTATAAATATTCCGAGGCTTGGAGTAAAATAGGTGAAAACGAAGTAGAGCGTACAAATTGCCCCAAGGGAAAGAATAGAGACAATTTCAAGAATATTATCTCTGCTTTTAGGGCTGTGGCGCATAAGCAAAAATGCGGATATTCCGTAAGAAACGAGCAGAGCGATATAGTACAGCGCTACGTCTATAAAGGCGATTCTGCGCCCGATAATTCCGCTATAGGTGTAATGCACGGTGACTATCGTAAAAATACCGCCAAGCGCGCCGACTAAGCGCGAAAAAAAGAAATTGGGGTAGCTTTTACCGTAAATAATATTTTCCGTAATGCTCGCTATCAAAAACGGAATGAAAAGTAATTTCGTATGCTCCCACACGCTCTCGTTTACTGCGGAAAATAAGCCGACGAAAACGTTTTCACCCGTCCATTCGTAGGCAAAGTGCAAAAGCGTTCCCGCCGCCGCTACCGCCAGATAGGATATAATAAGCGTCTTAAACAGCTTTTTGTTTTGTTTATTCATATTCATCTCCTTTTTACTTATATTATTGGAAAAAAAGGCCGAAATATTAGAAAAATTCTTGTATTTTTTTACCTTGACTAAAATAAATAATTATGCTAATATTATAATGAAGGAATATCGCGGAAAAAAGAGGAAGCTTATATGTCATATAAGATGGTTTGTACCGATCTTGACGGAACTTTTTTAAATTCAAAAGGCAAGGCAAGCGAGAAAAATATAGAGGCTATTGAAAAAATAGCAAGCTCGGGGGCTCTGCTCGTGCCCGTAACGGGCAGGGCGTACGACGCAATACCTGAGCAGATACGCGAGTCGGAGCACGTAAGATACGTTATATCTTCGAACGGCTCTGCGATATACGATAAAAAGACCGGTGAGTACAGCGGCATTTACATTGCCAAGGAGGACGTCGAGAAGGTGAGAAGACTCTTTTTAAGCTCTCCATCCTTTCCCGTGGTGCACCGTAAGAACAAGGTGGTAATAGACGCCCAAAAATACGCCGAGCGTGAAAAATATCATTTTCATAAGCTCTACGAGCAGTATTTCGACGCCGTTGCAACGCAGGTGGACGATATTGATGCGTGGCTTCGGGAAAACTCGGACGGAGTCGAGATGATGTGCTCGTTTTTCGAAAGCCAGACTGCGCGAGCGGAATTTGCAGAGCAAATTAAGAAAATCGACAGCCTTTATCTTACGGCGGCATTTGTTGACAATCTTGAATTTTTTAACAAAAATTCAACTAAAGGGAACGCGGTAAGGATGCTTTGCGCAAAGCTTGGTATTTCACCCGAACAGATTATTGCGATTGGCGACAGTGACAACGACGTTACGATGCTGCGCGCTGCAGGTCTTCGGCTTGCCGTTAGCAACGCATCGCAAAGCGCAAGAGAGAACGCTGAGAAAATCATATGCTCGTGCGACGGGGACAGCCTGAATTACGTTTACGAGCATTTTATTAAGAAGGACGGTAAAGATGAGAAAAACTAAAATTATATGCACCATAGGCCCTGCGTGCGATAACGAGGCAACGCTTACAAGGATGTGCCAGGCGGGAATGAACGTCGCGAGGCTCAACTTTTCCCACGGAACTCACGAGGAGCATAAGGAAAAAATAGACCTTATAAAAGCGGTTAGAGAGAAGCTTTCGATGCCCATCGCCATTATGCTTGATACCAAGGGCCCCGAATACAGAATCAAGACCTTTAAGGATAAGAAAATCGTGCTTAACGACGGTGACAGCTTTACCTTTACCACCGAGGACGTTATAGGGGACGAGCACCGTGTCAGCGTAACCTATAAGGACCTCTCGCGTGAGCTTTCTATCGGCGACAGGATACTCTTGAACAACGGACTCGTTATTTTTGAGGTTGTAAATCTTACGGATACGGATGCCGAGTGCACCGTTATCGCGGGCGGCGAGCTTTCCGACCGAAAGAGTATGAATTTCCCGAACAAGGTTTTCAAAAACGAGTACCTCAGCGAGGCTGATAAAAGCGACATACTTTTCGGTATTGGCGAGGGAATAGAGTTCGTTGCCGCATCCTTCGTATCGAGCAAGAGCGACGTACAGGCTATCCGTAATTTTCTTGACGAAAACGGCGGTAAGGATATAGACATTATAGCGAAAATTGAGAACCGCGCGGGAGTTGACAATATCGACGAGATATGCGAGCTTTCCGACGGTATAATGGTTGCAAGAGGCGACCTCGGTGTTGAAATCCCATTCGTAGAGGTGCCGTCAATCCAGAAGTACTTAATCAAGAAATGCCGGTTGCTCGGCAAGCGCGTTATCACTGCTACCGAGATGCTTGAAAGTATGGTACACAATCCCCGTCCGACGCGTGCGGAAATATCCGACGTCGCAAATGCCGTATACGACGGCTCGTCGGCAATTATGCTCTCCGGTGAGACTGCGGCAGGCAAATATCCTGTTTTGGCG
>JAZRNI010000092.1:0-2571 GCA_045648105.1 Eubacteriales bacterium
GGCTACGATCCGACTTGCTTGCGGAGGTTTTCGCAGACGGCAAGACTCTCGTTCTGACGCACGGACACAAATTCGATTATAACAATCCCCCGCCCTTAAGACGCGGAGATTTTCTGCTCTGCGGTCATACTCACGTGCCTGCCCGTGTCAAATTCGGAGACCAAAATACCTATCTTAATCCTGGCTCGGTCTCCTTGCCGAAAAACGGCTTTCCCAAAACCTATATTCTCTACGAGGACGGCAAGCTCACGCACAAGACGCTCGACGGCGGCGTAATCGAGATTTAACAGTTTAAAACGGCTTTGAATAGAATAACCTTAAGATACGAAAGCGAGGTTATTTTATGAGAGCCGTTTTTTATAATGGGATTTTTACGGATTTCGAGAGCGCAAGTATTCCGCTTTGCGACAGGTCGGTTTTCTTTGGCGACGGAGTTTACGACGTTCTTATTGGCACTGAAAATTCCCTCTATCTTGCAGACTGGCATCTTGACAGATTTTATTCAAATATTGAAAAAATCGGACTTAAGCCCTATTGCGAAAGGGGCGAGCTTTTGTCGCTTATAAAAAAGCTCGTGTCAATTTCGGGCGAGCCTAATTTCCTATTGTATATGCAATCGAGCGCCCGTTCTCCCTCTCGGACACACGCGAGATGCGGTACGGAAAGCAATCTGCTTTTATGCATTTTTCCCTATGAAATAAAAGAGGAATTTCTGTCCGTGAGACTGCGTACCTCGCCGGACCTTCGAGGAAATATGTGCGACGTAAAGTCGATAAATCTTCTTCCCGCGGTGCTTGCCTCGACCAAGGCGCAAAGCGAGGGGCTTGACGAATGTATTTACGTGCGACGCGGGATCGTTACCGAGTGCGCTCACTCATCGCTTGCCATCGTCAAAAACGGAGTGCTTATAACCCACCCACTCTCGGAGGCGATACTGCCCGGTATTACGAGAAGACGCGCCCTGTATTTTCTATCCAAGGCGGGCATACCCTACACCGAGTCCGCGTTCAGAAGGGAGGCTCTTTATACGGCTGACGAGGTGCTTATTTTCAGCACCACGAAATTCTGCAGATGGGCAAGTGAGATTGACGGAGTCCGTTTTTCCAAAAAAAAGGCGGAAATCGGTCAGTTTTTGTTGCGAAATCTACTGAAAGACTATCAAAATTTGTGATTTTTTGGGGTAGCTTGCACATATCGTGATTTTTCGTTAACTTTTTAACACTTATGTATTGCTTTTTTAAAGGTTTTGTGCTAAAATATAAGGGATGCAGTATAATGTACTCAAAATTTAAGGAGGAAATAAAGTATGCTTAAAAAGCTTTCAAGCATTCCCTTCCGTTCAACTGCGGAGCAGGAGGAAAAACTCAAGGCAGTAATTGACGCCAACAAAAATGACAAGAGCCGTCTTATGGCAGTTATGCAACAGGCTCAGGACATCTTCGGTTATTTGCCTATCGAAGTGCAGAATAAGATTGCAGAGGGAATGGACGTGCCGCTCGAAAAGGTTTACGGTGTCGCTACGTTCTACGCTCAGTTCTCACTTACTCCCAAGGGTGAATACCACATTTCCGTATGTCTCGGTACAGCTTGCTACGTTAAAGGCGCAGGCGACCTTTACGACAGACTTCAAGAGGTGCTTGGTATCGGCGGTGACGAATGTACGCCCGACAGACGCTTCTCTCTTACCGCTTGCCGTTGCATAGGCGCTTGCGGACTTGCTCCCGTTCTTACCGTAAATGAAGAGGTTTACGGCAGACTCGTCGTAGACGATATAGACGGTATTATTGCGAAATACAGATAAGCCGAAAACGGCTACATACTCTTTCTGAGGAACTTACCTATATGAAAATTAAAACGATATGCGAATTACTTAATGCCAAGGTGCTTTGCTGTGAGGAAAATCTCGAAAAGCACGTGTACTCCGCCTGCGGCTGCGACCTTATGAGCGACGTTCTCGCTTACGTCAAGGACCAGGCAGTACTGCTTACGGGACTTGTTAATCCTCAGGTAATACGCACTGCGGTAATGATGGATATGAACTGTATTGTTTTCGTTCGCTCGAAAATTCCGAGTCAGGATATGATTGACCTCGCTAAGGAAAGCGGTATCGTAATAATGAATACCGACAAAAGACTCTACGAGGCCTGCGGAATACTATACTCCGGCGGTCTTGTGGGAAACAAGGTAAAAAGCTGATGGGCGAGCCGCTCGTTTTTCGTTTCGACGTAGACGGAGACGACTTTACCTCAGCGGGACACGCATCCGTGCAGATAAAGAAAAATCTGCGCCAGCTCGGTATTGATCCCGAGACTATACGGCGTGTCTCTATCGCAATGTACGAGGGCGAAATCAATATGGTAATACACGCAGGAGGGGGCGAGGCCCGCGTACTGGTGTATGAAGATTATATAGAAATCATACTCGACGACAAGGGACCCGGCATCCGTGATATCGAGCAGGCGATGCAGGAGGGCTTTTCAACGGCTCCCGACCAGATTCGCTCGCTTGGATTCGGCGCAGGAATGGGTCTTCCCAATATGAAGCGCTACACAGACGATATGCAGATTTTTT
>JAZRNI010000093.1:0-8663 GCA_045648105.1 Eubacteriales bacterium
TACAATATACGAGTTAAAAAGTAATTCCGTATGGAAAGGAAGAAAATTAATGTCTTTGTTATCTGCCATTTTTGGCGATTATTCAAAAAAAGAAGTTAAAAGAATTGAACCTATAAAGAAAAAGGTTCTCGCTCTTGAAGAAGAGTATAAAAAACTTTCTGATAAAGACCTTCAGGCGAAAACTCCTGAATTTAAAGAACGTCTTGAAAAAGGCGAAACACTTGACGATATTCTCCCCGAAGCATTTGCCTTAGTACGCGAGGCTGACTGGCGTGTGCTTGGCAAAAGACCGTTTCGCGTTCAGCTTATAGGCGGTATCTTGCTTCACCAAGGCAGAATTGCCGAGATGAAAACGGGTGAAGGTAAGACTCTCGTAGCTACCCTGCCCGCTTATCTTAACGCGCTCACGGGCAAGGGTGTGCATATAGTAACGGTCAATGATTATCTTGCGCGATGCGGCTGTGAGGAGATGGGACGTGTATATGCATTCCTCGGACTTAAAACAGGACTTATCGTGCACGGACAGAGCCCGGCTGAAAAGCGCGAGGCGTATAATGCTGATATTACCTACGGCACAAATAACGAGCTGGGATTTGATTATCTGCGTGACAATATGGTCGTGTATAAGGAAAGAATGGTACAGAGAGGCCATAATTTTGCGATAGTGGACGAGGTTGACTCAATACTCATAGACGAGGCGAGGACCCCTCTTATTATTTCAGGCGAGGGAGCGAAATCCACAGAGCTCTATACTATGGCTGACCGTTGCGTAAGAGGATTTACGAAAAAGGTTATAAAGGAAATTGATGCAAAGGCGGACAACGATTCGGTAGAGGAGGACTATATCGTTGACGAAAAGGCCAGAACTGCGGTGCTGACCAAGAACGGTATTGAAAAAGCGGAAAGATTTTTCAATATTGAAAACCTCTCCGATCCCGAAAACAGCAATATTTATCACCACGTGAATATCGCTATCAAGGCACACGGTGTAATGAAGCGTGAGAGCGAATATATAGTAAAGGATAATCAGGTAATAATCGTAGACAGCTTTACGGGCAGACTTATGCCGGGAAGACGCTACAACGACGGCCTTCATCAGGCCATTGAGGCGAAGGAAAAGGTTATGATACAGAAGGAAAGCCGAACCATCGCTACGATTACCTTCCAAAACTACTTCCGTATGTACCGCAAGCTATCGGGTATGACGGGTACTGCTCTTACAGAGGACAATGAGTTCAGACAGATATATTCGCTTGACGTCGTAGAGGTTCCTACCAACAAGCCGATGATAAGAATAGACCATAACGACGCGGTTTACCGCACGTATCGCGGTAAAATCATATCTATCGTTGAGGAAATCAAGAAGCGTCACGCAAAGGGTCAGCCTATACTTGTGGGTACGGTATCTATTGAAAAATCAGAGGAGCTTTCGGCAATTCTTAAGAAATCGGGCATACCGCACAACGTGCTTAACGCAAAGCACCACGAAAAAGAGGCGGAAATCGTAGCTCAGGCCGGCAGCTTCGGCGCCGTCACCATATCAACCAATATGGCGGGCAGAGGTACTGACATTATGCTCGGCGGTAACCCCGAATACCTTGCTAAACGCGATATGCGCCGTGACGGCATTGACGATAATCTGATAGCCCTAGCAACGGGTCCTACCCTTTCCAGCGACCCCGAAGTGCTTAAAGCTAAAGAACTTTTCAAGACTTATTATGAAAAGCACCGCATAGAGCTTGCACCCGAGGCAGAAAAGGTGAAGGCAGTGGGCGGTTTATTTATACTTGGTACGGAGAGACACGAGAGCAGACGTATTGATAACCAGCTGCGCGGACGAAGCGGACGACAGGGCGATGAGGGCGAATCAAAGTTCTTCCTATCCCTTGAGGACGATTTGATGCGCCTTTTCGGCTCCGGCAGAATGGAGTCTGTTGCCGCTCTCACTGCAAGGCTCGGTCTTGAGGAAACGACGCCAATAGACGCAAAGCTCCTCTCCAGCGCCATTGAGGGGGCGCAAAAGCGCATTGAAAGTGCAAACTTTGAAAGAAGAAAGCACGTCCTTGCTTACGATGACGTAATGAACCAGCAGAGGAACATCATTTATAAGGAAAGACAGGCGGTTCTCTTTGAGGACGAGATAAGTGATAAGATTTCCTCTATGATACGCGAGGGCGTTGAGAGTGAGTTTGACTTCTGCTTTGGCGCTGAGGACGTTTGCGAATATAAATTCGATGAGTTTAAAAATCACTTCTCCTCGCTTCTTGTCGACGATAAATTTACAATGTCGGAAAGCGAGCTTAAGGGCGTTGATAAACAGGCTTGGAGAGAGTCTTTAGTTCAAAAAGCGCTTGATATTTACAAGCAGAAAAACGAGTTATTCGCAAGCATCTCGTCAAACGGCGGCAATGCGATGCGCGAGGTTGAGAAGGTAATCCTGCTCCAGAACGTAGACCGCAAGTGGATGGATCATCTTGAAAATATGGATGAGCTTAAGGAGTATATCGGTCTTAACTCGTATGCACAAAGAGACCCTGTTACTATGTATAAATTGCAGGGTGCTGACCTGTTCGATGAGATGATTGACGATATAAGAAGCAGTACGGTAAGACAGGTTTTATCTGTTGTGCCGAGAGTTGCCAATACTGCGAGAGTCGAGGTTGCGAAGCCGACAAGCGAGGGCTTTGCCGACGGAAAGAGCGTACAGAAAAAGCCTGCAAAATCCACAAAGGTTGGCAGAAATGATCCCTGCCCCTGCGGCAGCGGTCTTAAGTACAAGAAGTGCTGCGGTAAGAACACCGAGTCAAACTAACACGCGAAAGTTGAGTTAAAAAATGGGATTTGGAATTTTATTTATCGGTTATTTCCTATTGCTTAATATTACTTACTATTCCTTTACGGACGTAATAGCGGGACTTGTATTAACGCTTGCTTTCAACAAGCTATCAAACGTTAACAAATATTTCAGGCTTGCCGAAATTCCGACCGGACTTTTCGCTTTGCTCGGCTTAGGACAGCTCGCGGTTTCCGTTTACACGATGTTTTTCAAGCCGCTTGAGCTTACCGCATATAACTCCGTTATCGGTGCCGTGCGCTTTGTGGTTATAGCTGTGTTTTCTATGCTGATGCTTCTCGGCATTGAAAACGTAGCAAACGAGGTAGAGCTTGAAAAGCTCCCGAGAAAGGCGCGGGTTTCAATACCGTTTTCTCTGACCGTATTCTCACTTTGCGCCATTTTCGAAATTCCTCAGCTGTCTACCCTGTTTGATGCTTATACCGTGGCTGTTTTCGGCTTTGCGCTCCTTTGCGGATTTATGATAATCGTCGTATTAAATTTGACGGTGATTTACTCCGCGTATATGCGTATATGTATGCCAAGCCAGCTCGCAAAGCAGAACAAGACGTCTAAATTCCGCTTTGTTGAGGCCTTTAAAAAGCACGAGGAGCAACGCCGCCAAGAGTATCTGGAATACAAGATTAGTAAAAGAAAAGGAAAGAAAAAATGAGCATAGCTACTTTGGATAAACGAACGAGACGTATTTACAGGCTTATATTTGCGTCGCTTTTGCTTTTGTTTAATCCCAATATACATATCATAGATTTCTTGCCTGACTTCATTGCATATTTCATTATATATAGCCTGCTTGATAAAGCGGCGGATTCAGCGGCATATTTCGCCGAGGCTCGAAATGCGTTTTTGAAGCTGGGATACGTTACTTTGTCAAAAATTCCCGTTCTTTTTCTCGTCTACTCCATAAGAAGCGGAAATACGCGCGACGTGGACATTTTTGCGCTTGTTTCATTGGTATATGCGGTCTTGGAGCTGGTTTTCCTGATACCCGCCATAACTAATTTATTTGACGCACTCTTCCATCTTGGGCAAAGAACAGAGGCTTCTGCCCTTATAAAGCCGTTCAAGATAAACAAAAGAATGACTATGTCGCCCGAGTCGTTAAAGGCTACGAGCTATGCGTTTGCGGTATGCAAATCAGTTTTATTTGTTATACCTGAGCTTTTTCTGCTCACGACTACGTCGGATATTGGAAACCTGGTTGTAAAATTTGCAAGACTTTATCCCTATGCGCTTATATGCGCGCTTATTATAGGTACGTTCATTGGCATATCCTGGCTTCTGGCTGCGCGCAAATACCTTAAGGCTGTGGTAAATGAGGGTGAATTTGACAATGCGCTTGAGCTTATGCAGACCGAGGACGGACGCGAAAGATACCAAATCCGTTCTAAAACGAGAAAAATCAAGACTGCGCTGACAGTTCTCGCGCTATCGTCCTTCTTTACCGTTGAGCTTGTTTTCTCAGATTTTGAGGAAATCAATCTTCTTCCCCATTTTATCTACGGATTCGCTCTTCTTTTCGCTATGAAGATGATTTACAAGCACTCGAAGAGCTCAAATGCCGTATATTTTTCCGGCGGCGCTTACATAGCTTTATCGGCGATTACCTACGCGGTAAGCTTTAGATTTTTAAACAATTTCGACTACTACGATCTTCTTTCGAGCGCAGAGGCAATGGATGCATATCAGCCTTTACTGTTCTTATCTGTTATAGAGTTGATTTCACTGTTAGTGTTTCTGTTCTTCACAGCACGCTCGCTTAAGAGCTTTATTGCGGAGAATACGGGTCTTATTGCCCCAAATGACAACAGATATTCAGCGCACAAAAAGGAATATCATCGCTCACTTATGAAGAAAATTTATATTATGTTCTCTCTGTCAGGAGTCGCCGGCATTGCGAAATGTATACACGTATTCTTAAACAGAGAGGTCAGCGTTGTTTTATCAAGCAGCAATCCCATTCTCGGTCAAAGCTACATAGCCTCAAAATTGCCGTGGTTTAATTTGGTGGTATTTGCCACCGGCGCAATTTACATCGGCTATTCACTTTACTTTCTATCCGAATTAAAGGATGAGGTATCTATGAAGCACGATTGCGAGCTGTAAAAACAATTCACCTTGCAAAGGTGTGTCAAATTTTATTTTTATCATTCAAAACAAATAAAAGCACTTATGACAAACGAGGCTATTCGTTATCATAAGTGCTTTGTTCATATATTGAAGAGCCTTTACCATATCTGCTTAAAAAGCTCGATAATATCTGCCTTGGTAGGCACACGCGGATTTGTTGTCGTGCATCTGTCAAGCATAGCTGCCTCTGCCATAGAGTCAAGCCTCGACTCGTATTCGGCAAAGGATATATTGGGTATTGCATCGCGCACGCGCACGGGCATTCCCATTTCAATCTGCATTGAGCGGATAAAATACGTAAGAGATTTTACACAGGCAATATCGTCATAGCCGATAAGACCGATACGTCGGGACATATTCGCGTACTTTGATACGCACGGTGAAGGATCACTGAGAACAAAGGTGTTTTCTGTAATCTCTGCGTTGAAGGATATTACGTTCGGAAGAGCTATCGCGTTAGCGCGTCCGTGAGGAATATGGAACTGCGCGCCGAGCTGATG
This sequence comes from Eubacteriales bacterium, assembly GCA_045648105.1. GTDB lineage: Bacteria > Bacillota > Clostridia > Oscillospirales > CAG-272 > UBA1740. Next base: position 5,482 of record JAZRNI010000093.1, read on the forward strand.
AGCTATACTGTGGCAAAGACCGAGAGATACCGCGTTAAACGCGACGCCCGCAAGGCAGGATGCGACATGCATCTTTTCTCTTGCCTTATTTTCGTGAGTTTTAGGGTAGTTATATGAGCGCACAAGATAGTGCTTGCAAAGGGACGTTGCCTTCTCCGCGTACATATCCGAGAAGTAGTCAGACTCGGTACTGACATAAGCCTCAAGCGCGTGCGCCATAACGTCCATTCCCGTATCAGCAGTAATAGATGCGGGAACGCTCTTGACCATTTCAACATCAAGAATTGCCTCGTTAGGAAGAAGAAAATCGTCTATAAGGGCGTGCTTTATATTTTCCTGCTTGTCGGTTATGACCGCAAATGAGGTCACCTCACTGCCCGTACCGCTCGTTGTGGGAATCGCAATAAAATACGGAATGTAATCCGGATGAAGATTATTAGCGAACAGACGCACACATTTAGCAAGGTCGATAGCCGAGCCGCCGCCTACAGCTATAAGGCAGGGTGACATTTCGCATACAAGCGCGCTCACTCCCGCAACAACCTTCTCAACAGAGGGATCGGGAACGACATCGGAATAAACTGTGTATTCAATTTTCGATGCCTCAAGGTGTTTTGTGACCTCCTTGATAAGACCGCTGGAAACAGCGAACGGATCTGCAATAATAAAGACCTTTTTATATTGAAGCGTGGCAAGACGCGAGAGAGCGTTACCTTCAAAATGTATGGTAGTTTTAAGGGTGCAGCTACGCATTTGCATACCTCCGAAAAAATATACATAAACGAATGTATTATTCCATACATTCGCAAGTGAGTAAATACCTTTTTAAAAAATATTTTAAAAACAGGAGAAGCTCAGGCAACGACTGTCGGCAAGCTCCGTAACGACAGCGAGCTTATAAGAAAAGGGGTGCTTTTTGGCGAAATCGAATATTGCATGAAGAACGAAGATTTCCGCTCCAAGTCCCCCTATTCCCTTAACGCATCAGAGGGCAACTCAGCTTTTGAGCTTGAACTACCCACTTTTGAATTGATTTGGGCAATCGTTTCCACGATCGGTAATGAATTTGGGCTTTGCAAAACAGATGCGTTCCGAGGAGCTATGCTAAGTTTGCGTTATCGCACGTATCCAAAAGATGAAGCCTTTTTTCATTCGTTTGTATTAATTTATCTTGGGCAGGCTTGCGGCCGCAACAGACTGACCGACTCTTCTGGAATTTTCGTCGGGAATATGCAGCTTGATTTTACTTGCGAGACAGGGAAATTCCTTTTCGAGAACCTCGCCCGCTCTCTCAAGTATAATCGCTCCACCCTCACCCGAGGTAACGCGGCCCATAATAAGCACGTGTTTTATTTCGTAAAACTCGGAATAGAAGGCTATAGTGTAACCGAAATATGTACCGATAGTGTCATATATTTTTCTCGCTCTCTCGTCACCCTTTTCCATAAGTCCCTGCACAACCTTGAGCTTTTCCGCAGGAGACAAGCTTTCATCAAGCTCAATTCCCGCAGCAGGAGCAAGCTTAATTACGGCATCCTGTGAAAAATACTTAACTCCACAGCCGTAGTCTCCCGACCATTCGTCAACCATTGCATCCTTCGAGAAATCGACAGGTACAAACGCAAGCTCGTTGAGCAAGCCCGTAATATTTCCATGCGGGTCAACGTAACCGCCGGCTTCAGACGTACCCATTGCTATTCCCAAAACAGAATCGTCGTTAAGATCCATTGCACCGGCGAGTGCTGTAACGTCACCGTCGTTTGCAACCTCAACAGGGATATTCTCACCTATCTGGCGCGCAACATCGATATACATATTTTTTACTCTTTTATCAAAATCTTCATCGCTGACCTTTAAGAAAAGTGACGCTACCATTATACGGTTTTCAACGTAAACTCCTGCACTGGAAATGCCAATAGCATCAACTCTCGGCATATAAGACGCGGCAGTTTTCATAGCTTCCAATATTCCTTGATAGTGATACTCGGGGTCAGAATTTATTTTGGGAAACCAAACCACCTCTTCGGAATAAACCGTATTACCGTCTACGACGGCGCTGACCTTCCTGTCACTTCCGCCCGCGTCAAATCCTATTCTGCATCCGTCAAGATGTCTGCCGATACTTACAGCGGCAGATTTATCCTTCGGCATATCAGAAGCACTGCATATTACAACCTCGAAAGACTTTTCGTAAACTCTTTCCATAAAGCGGACGTCGAAGTCGCGCAAACCGCCGTAAGAGTAAGCAGATTTGATTTTTTCACCTATTACCGCACTGCCTGCGATATAAATTTTAAAACCGCCCGCAATCCAAAGAAGCGCCTTCGTCATTCTTTCGACAAAGTCAAAATTCTCCGCATCTTTCCCTGTACCGTCGGGGAAAACGCGTGTTTTATAAGTTGAAATGTTACCGGAGTTGCGTTCAATACCAATTATCAAATCCTGCCCGTTTTCCTTCGTAGCCTCGCGCATTTCGCGGCACACGAGAGCAAGAGGGGAAAACTTTGGGTCAAGTACAGCATCAACCTTAAGCTTCATATCTAACAGTTCCTCCAATTATTGTCATTTTGGTATTAAATTCGTTATCAAAAATTGCAATATCCGCATCCTTGCCAAGCTCGAGCGAGCCCTTGTTTTTATCAACACCAATGACCGTGGCAGGATTAAGAGATGCACAGTTTACACATTCGTGAAGCGGGATATCAGAGCCGTTATAAAGGTTTAAAACCCCCTTGTTCAGAGCCAGAACACTGCCAGATATTGTTCCGTCCTCAAGACGGCATACTACGTCTCTGTAAATTATTTTTTGTCCGCCAAGCATATATTCTCCGTAAGGTAAGCCTCCCGCAGGCAAACAGTCGGTGATAATGCACAGCTTTCTTCCCTTCATATTGTATACAAGGTTGTAAAGGCAGGGGTTAACGTGGAAGGTATCCGCAATAAGCTCACAGCTCGCATCAGAATTAAGTGCGGCAGTCACGACACCGGGTGCTCTGTGAGAAAGCGGAGTCATCGCGTTAAAGAGGTGGGTTACATGCTTGACTCCGTTTGCAACACTATCCATTGCGGTTTCATAATCCGCAGAGGTGTGTCCCATAGAAATCACAACATCAGTATCCTTACTTATTTCTTTTATAGTAGAGAAATTATCGTCCTCTTCCGGGGCGAGGGTGACAATTTTG